>CAZNLA010000029.1:0-21719 GCA_964573385.1 uncultured bacterium | reverse complement strand
TATTCGCCTGTTCCCGGGTTAACGAGATCAACCAGCAGCTTCGATATTTCTTCCGGCGGGAGGATATGTGCTGCTGCACCAATCTTAACAGCTTCTCCCGGCATACCATATACTACCGAACTTTCCTTATTCTGTACAATAGTGACAGCACCGGATTCCTGCATGACTTTTAAATCATCCGCGCCATCGCGTCCCATCCCGGTTAGTAATATACCCACAGAATTGGATCCCATAACCTGTGCTACGGTCCGAAACATATAAGAAACCGCGGGACGCAACAAATGCTCCGGTGGATGGTCGCTTAATTCTATTACCGGTCCATGCGTTATACCCATATGTTTATTATCCGGGGCAATGTAAATATGGCCCGCTAATGGAACATCGCCATGAGTGGCAATATGTGTTGGTCTACCGGTTGCTTCCCCCAACCATTTAGCAAACCCGGTTACAAAACCTGCGGTAATATGCTGAACAATTAATATTGGTACAGAAAAATCTGCCGGCAATCCCGTTAGAAGTTTTTGCAATGCCGGTGGTCCGCCAGTGGATGCGCCAATCGCGATAATCCGCACTCCAGATGACTTTTTCACTACAGGCACAAGAGGTAAATTGCTTTTTTTTGTTTCTCGCGCAAAACGCTTTACAACCTTAATTTCCGACATTAATTTTACAGTCTGTAACAATTCTTTAGAATCTGCTTTAAACGACGCTTCACTCATATTCTGTGGACGTCGCACCACCGCCAATGCCCCTGCTTCTATCGCCCGGAAGGTAAACGCGACTTCTGTTACCGACGCAAAGCCACTGACAATAACTGTTGGTGTTGGGATAGTCTCCATTATACGACGCGTTGCCTCATATCCGTCCATCACCGGCATATGAATATCCATGGTTATAACATCCGGTCGTAATCTGGCAACCGCCACAATCGCCTCTACCCCATTAGTTGCAACCCCAACAACCTGAATAGCCGGGTCGGATGATAGTATATAGGTAAGAAACTCCCGCACCACCGGCGAATCCTCTACTATCAATACTCTGCATTTAGGACTGCGAACCGGTGCAACGTCTGACTTGGATTGTGATTTATTTATAATTTTTTCAGTCATTTTTTATTAAGAACCCTCTTTGTAACAGATTGCGGAATTATTAAGGTTATATATTTTCAGGACTTTCGCTTAAGGTCACTTCGACAGGATAAGTCACCGGTCGCTGAACCTGTCGACCATTTTAAGCATATTTATCTGTCAAAGCGAAAGTCATATTTTACTTACTAATAATTACTAAAATACCAATATAACAGAAAGAATCCACAAAAATTATTCACCGCTAAACAGGTGTTCCTGTTTTACATTTCAACTTCTCTTGTTACATTCCCACATCATTTACAGCATCAAACATTTCATACAAAATATCAATATTATCCGCAATCGTTCTTCTAAAATCCTTAAGGGAATTACCTGTATTTAAATAAGTTGCTGAACTACCGACAATAAATTGCTCTGGTCAAAAGAGCTTTTAATGATATATGCATTTGCTCCGGCATCAATGCCCCTTTCACGGTCCGCCTGCGAATCCAACGCAGTCACTAATATAACCGGAATATCCGCAAGTTTTTTATCAGCACGAATACTGGCAGTTAGTTCAAATCCGCTCATACGCGGCATATCAACGTCAGAAACTACCAGATCAAAATTGCCACTGCGAAGTTTGGTAAAGCCATCCAATCCGTCGACTGCGGTTGTTACTATATAACCTGCGGTTTCAAGAATGCTTTTTAATAATGTTCGTGAAGTTATAGAATCTTCCGCCACCAATAAATGTTTGTTTTTATGGTTACTTTCCGTTTTTTCTTCTATGGTGCGCGCCAAAGTAGTGGTTTGCATAGCCGACTGCATAACATCCGGCACATTTAAAACAACCACAACCTTTCCACTGCCCAATACTGTGGCACCGGCAACGTTATGAACACGTTTTAACTGTTTGCCAAGTCCTTTCACCATTACCTGTTGTTCTTCCAATACTTCATCAACTTTAAGGCAAATACGTTTATTTGCCGAAGCCAACACTACCACATAACTGTATTCTGTTATGTCTGCAGATTTATTATTAATAAGCCATTTATTACTATTGCTGACTGGTAATTTTAAAGCATCTGCCAATGATACCAGGGAAAGAACACGACCATCCACCAATAAAGTATCTCTGTTTTCAACAGTCTGCGTATCTTCCGGACGGATTCGCAGTACCCTGACTACATTTAGCGTCGGGAAGATAAGTAACTGTTCATTTGTTCGCACCAATACCCCTCGGAATGTTGCAAGAGTTAACGGCAAGCGTAACCTGAATGTAGTGCCGACCTGATGTTGTGTATCTACCGAGATGACCCCACCCATCTTTTCCACTTTTTCTCGCACAATCGCTAAACCTAAACCACGACCGGAGATATCAGTAATTATTGGACTGGTAGAAATACCGGAATTAAATATAAATTCAATATTTCCTGTTTATCCAGTTTATTAGCAATTTCACGCGAAACCAGTCCCATTTTTATTGCTACTTGCCGAACATTGTTAACATTAATACCGCTACCATCATCCGAAATAACTACTTCAACCTGCTGACTTTCTGTTGTTGAAAAGTTTATGGTAATGGTACCGCGGGGTGATTTTTTCAGGCTTTTGCGTTCTTCCGGTTTTTGCATTCCATGGTCAACGCAATTCCTTAACAAATGAATTAATGGGTCTTTTAATTCCTCTAAGATGCGTTTATCAATTCCAATTTCCAAACCATGCATTACCAACTCAACATCTTTACCCTGGTCGCGCGCCAAATCACGGATAAGTTTGGGGAAGGATTCCATTAATATGGATATTGGCAACATTAAGACATGTTTCATGGTATCAAGATGTTCATCCACCAACCGCTTAATTGAACGCTGATCTCCTTCAAGTGTCTGCAATAATGTTGCTACCTGACCTTCCAAAACTGTTAATCTGGTATCAACAACTCTATCTGATTTCCGTGAAATATTAGAAATATATTCACGGTCAGATTCCGTTTTCCATAAGACTATAGTATTGTGAATATCCCGTAATTCGATAGTCCGTTGCATTACCGCCATTTTTATTCTGGTTAGCTCTTCTGCCTGTAACAACAAAGCATCCAACCTGGCAGTGGGAATTCTTACTGTGCCAGCAATGACAGTTTTTTCATCTGCCGGCAAACGTGGTGACGCAATAACTTCTAACGGAGATGTTGGCAAAATATACTCATCTATATCTGATTCTGTTTCTGTTTCTGTTTCTGTTTCTGTTTCTAACACTGATTCTATTAATATTTCTGGTTGTAATTCTATTATTTCTTCAGCAGGTGTCGGTTCTGATTGTTCCCGGTTATCTGATAATTCAGATTGTGGTTGTTCAGATGCATCTGTTAATTCCGGCTCTATCGGTGCTTGTTCAGGTACATCATAATCATCAGCAATATTGAAAACATCATCCATCTGCCGCATTATCTTTTTAAGATTTCCCCGTTCTGCTGCGGGGCATTCCATTTCTTCCAATGTAACTAAACCGGTGATAAAATCCGCAACGTTATGTAATAGATCAAGTAAACTCTTTGATACGCCTATTTCTTCCTTTTTCATTGCGGAAAAAATATTTTCTAATGCCTGGCAAAGAGATTGTATCTCCTTTAAACCGACAGAACCTGCTGCCCCCTTAAGACTATGTGTCTCACGAAAGATAATCTCGATAATCTCAGTATATCGTTCAGGAGTTGGTTTTTGTTCTATTTCTATGAATCCGGCAACAAGCGCGCGAAGGTGTTCGTCTGCTTCTATGCGAAACATACCCTTCAGGCGTTTCATGAACTCTAAATCTTTAACATTCATCGTAAATTATCCCACATCTGATTGCAGATTCCGGAATACGGATTGCGGAAGATTCTATAGAATAAATATAGCTATCCGCAATCTGTCATCAAAATTTCAGCCATCACACGACTTTCGAATCATCAACCAGTTGTTTCAGTTTTTGTCCCAACTCATGCAGGTTTTTCGCTGCCGTTTCTACCTGTAGCATGCTCACCGCGTTTTGTTTGCTGGCCAAATTAATATTATCCATTGCCACACCTATCTGGTCCATCCCCACTACCTGTTGTTGGCTGGAAACGACAATTTGTGTTGCAACCTGTGCTGCTTCATCTGTATTTTCTGCCAGCATACGTATAGCTTCACCTGCCTGGGCAGACTGTTTAACACCCGCGTCGACGGCTTTGCTGCCTTGTTCGGTTGCCATTACCGCCGCGCCGGTTGCCTTTTGTACATCGCTTAAGATATTACGTATTTGCGTTGTCGCCTGTTTAGACTGTTCTGCCAGGCTTTTAATTTCCTGCGCTACAATGGCAAAGCCTCTGCCATGTTCTCCTGCCCGGGCAGCCTCAATTGCCGCGTTAACCGCCAGCAAATTAGACTGATCCGCAAGGTCAGTTACTGATGCGATTATGCCACCGATGGATTGGCTTTGTTCACTTAGTCGAACAATAGTCTGGGCTATAGATTCCATCTGGTCGCGGATATGTAACATGCCGGATGCGGTATCTTCAACCGCCTGTTGTCCGGACTGGGCAATTAATACAAATCGTTGCGAGTTTTCGTCAACATTTTTAGCCTTATCTGATGATAATCGCGCGGCCTGCCGTACTTCTTCTACAGAAGTTGTTGTTTCACTGATTGCGGTGGCGGCCTCTGCGGCACCGGTAGCAACCTGGGTTGTAGCAGTGATAATTTCGCTGGATGCCGTTGCCAATACACTGGCGGTTTCTTTAACGTCTTTTAAAATAGTAGTAATCTCTGATGTTCGTGATTCTACCTGCTCTTCTAACTGATCACGATATATCTTTAATTCATCATCCATACGCTTTCGATCTGTAATGTCACGCGCGGCGGCAAACACACCCTTAACAATCCCTGCTTCATTTTTATAAACGCTGGCATTGTATAACACATCAGTGGTTCTGCCAGATGCGTGACGAATTACAAGTGGAAAATCACGAACAATCCCCATAGCAAATACTTCCTGATATCCATCACGGGCTTTAATCGGGTCAGTGAAATAATCAGTGAAATCAGAGCCAACTAAATGTTCACGTGCAACCCCGGTTACCTGTTCAGTGGCAGAATTAACATCAGAGATTTTACCATCAACATTTATAGCAAATAACGGGTCCAAACCTGCTTCGATTAATGAACGGGTATACAGTGAAGCTAAACGTATTTTTTCATTCATTTCACCTGCATCATCCGCGATTTTTCGTAAAACCAGCATCATCTGACGAAGTGCCTGTGCTAATTTTCCTATTTCATCTTTCCTGTTATCGTCAGCAAACGAAATAGCAATGTCGTCATTTTCAGTTATTCTAATTGCTGCTTTAGCTAACAAATTAATTGGCAGTGCAATGGTACGATTCAATATCGCAATGATGAAGAAACTTAACAATATTGCGGCAATATCATAAATTATAAAAACAAACAGCGAATGTTTAGCGGTTTCTTTATTTTCAGCAATTTGCTTATCTATATTGTTTTCCTGAATATCATTCAATTTATCAATAACTAATTGTAAATCTTTAAATGTTTTTCCCTGCGAATCAATAGCTAATCGGGTCGCTTCGGCAATATTCCCCTGCTCTACAGAGATTAATATATTGTTTCTAACCTGACTGTATGAGTTTTGCAAGTTTTTGTATTGCTTAATCAACCCCTGATATTGTGTATTCGCTTCAGTCCTGTTAAGACTGTTAGTGAAAGCATCAATTTCTGCTTGCCGTTGAATAATAGATGTTTTCAATGACTGTTGATCTGACTTATTATTGGTTAATATAATCTGCAGTAATTCCGCATGATTTTGGTTGTGATGAGATTTAATCTGCATTAATGAAAATGCTTTTTTTACATAATTGTCCTGCAATTTAATCTCAGACAATCCGGCATTCTGAAGGTCATAATATGCTATAGCAATCAGAATAGTCATAAAAATCCACATGGTGCCAAAACCAAAAATTAGTTTTGACCGGGTAGAAAAGTTGTTAAAATGTAGCAATGTATTTTCTCCTTTATATACTGTTGACCATTTTAATTATCAATGATAATTTTTTCATCGCCAAGAATCTTCTCCGCGTCTAGGATAATTACGCAATTATCGGTTACTCCACGTAAATAGTCGACACCTATACCACTGACAGTATTTGGGGATGGTTGAATATCCTTAAGTGGAATCGAGAAAGTGCCAATGATAGAATCAGCCAGGATTCCAAATTCCATATTACTGTCGTGAATAATGATGACTTTATTCAGTTCACCTAATCCTTTATCAGGAAGATTGAAAAATTTCTTCATATCAACTACCGACAGAATACTCCCACGGACATTGATAATTCCAAGAATGAATGCCGGTGTGTCGGGCAGTGGTGTAAAATCTTTAAGCGGATAAACTTCCCGAACAAAAGCGGAGGCGATTCCATAGGTTTCATTTGCCAGACGAAATTCAATAATTGTTAACACCTCTTCTGCAGTATCTGCTGAATCCACTTCCCGCGCGAAGATTAATGCCCTTTCACGAAGAATCGCGCGTTTTTCATCAGGTGACAATACAACATCTCCCAAAAGTGCGTTATTTACTGTTACTATTTGAGTATTAACAGTTTCAAACCTATTCATTATTTCATTTTCTTCATTTATATCAGGTGCCATTATTTATATTCTCACCATTTTCCCTAAAGTTACATAGATTATTTCACGGAAGTGACCCGCGATAAGCCCATCTGACTCCGGCAAAATATCCGCGTCATTAAATGTTGTCAATAAAGATAAAACATTCTTGAAATACCTGTCCGCGGTCTTTTTATCATCCTTAAACCTGGCAATGTTGCCCATTAAAAAATGCACAAGAATAAAATTGGGGTCAAGATATAAAGCAATATGAAGAGATGTTATTGCATCATCAACACGATTCATTTCATGCAGAATTGTCGCCCGCAGAAAATGTAACCCGGCGGAAAGTTTATCTGTGGTAAGCGCATCATTACATAAAGCAAGTGCTTCATCCAGATGTCCCTGATTAGCCAAATCACGGACGGCATCCAGTTGTGAATTATGAATTGCGGATTCAGGAATATGCGATTGCGGTACTTCCGGTTGTTTTATTTTTAAATTATTAATCAGCTTAACTAATGGCGCAGGTTGTGGTCGCGACAACTGCGGTTGCAGAGAATCTGAAGATATTTTTTTTCGTTCAGGAGAAAACTGTTGTGAATTATTCAGATTATTTCGTCTGCTATTTTCCGCGCTAAGTAACCCACTACTCGCTAAAAAATCTTCAGTAATCCGTAACTTATCTTTCCCCAATCCGTTATCAACAACCACACTTTTTTTCTGATACAATATCGCACCGGGGAAGGTTACGGCTTCAAATTGTGAAAAACGTAGCGGAGATAATTCACTGGCACTGACAATAAGCCAACCACCGATCTTCAGTGAATCAAATAATCGTTGTATAACCGCATTGGCATGGTCAGGGGTGAAATACATTAATACATTACGACAGAAGATAATATCCATGTCATTGGTGTCATTTTCTGTTGAAGGATACGAATCATTAGCAAGATTTAAATTAACAAATTTCACCATCTGCCGGATTTCCGGAATTATTTCACGTTTTTTTTCCAGTATGTCATTGAAATATCTATGTATTAACCATGTTGGGGTATTGCGGAATGACCATTCACGGTATTGCCCTGTTTTTGCTTTATGCATTGCATGCGGACAGATATCAGTAGCCAACAGATGAATATTCCAATCAGATATCGTTGTCAATATTTTATGCAGAGCAATCGCCAGTGAATACGGTTCCTCTCCGGTAGAGCAACCGGCACTCCATAAACGCAAATCACAGGATTTATCTTTTCTGTCATTTATAATTTCCGGCAGAATCTGGTGCATTAATGCCTCAAAAACATGCGGTTCACGCCAGAAAAAACTTTCATTAATTGTCAGATGATTCGCAAGAAATTCAATTTGCTCATTATTTAATGGTGCTGAAAGTATTTCCGTTATAAATGCTTCCGGATCTTCGGCACCTGCTTCTTTTGCCAGTATACGCGCCAATCGTTCCAGGTCGTTCCATCGTGATTCAGGAAAATGTAATGCCAGATTAGTAGCTATTACGTCACTAAAGCGCGACAAAAGTTCATTAGAAAAAGTGAGTGTCATCGTCATTTGGATTTCTCCTTCATAGCCACACTCAAATTTTCTTCTTCATCTAATGTCAGCAAATTTTCAAGATCGTAAATAAGTACCATCTCATTATCCAGTTTAGCAACCCCTAACAGATTTTCCGCAAAAGGAAGCGATTTTTTAGCACTTACAAACATGCCATCAACTATTTCACGCGTGCCAACAACATCATCAACCAACAAAGCTACTAAACGTTTGGATGTTCGTACGATAATAAAACGATCATCACAGTCTATCTCCCTGGCAGGTAACTTTAGCAACGGACGAATATTTATTACCGGTATCACTACCCCCTGTGCATTTATAACACCAAGTATCACTTCCGGAGAATTTGGTAATGTTGTAAATTCCATTGCCCTTACAACACGTTCAACGGTGGATAATGGCAATGCATAACGTGGTTCATCAAGGGTAAACACTACAATGTGATTAAGATTTTCATTATTGGTACCAGTAGATTTATCTATTTTTATTGATTTTTTATCCGAATCTTTTTGTAATTCAAGCAATTCATCATTCTGTCTGCCTAATTCAATCTGTTTTACACGTAATTCACGAATAACTGCCTGCATTTCTTCCGCAGTCATGGTTTCAAAAACGTCTGATTTTTCATCGACATTTTTATTATTCACAGAATCTGTTTTATTTTTATCCTTTTTCATCATATCTTTCTTTTAAAATATTTTATCGGCTTCTTATGATAATTCTATATTATTATCCATTGTTCTAACAGAATGGATACCTAAATATCAAATGATAAGCTACCCCACAATATAATTGTTATTAATGATTAATTATCAAATATTTTGTAGATTTTAAATATCAGGTATAATCCTGATATTTATACAGGAAAAGTTGGTATAATTTTTAAAATATAGTATAAAATAAATTTAACTTATTTTTTTATATTGACTGTTAAACAAACAGAACTTTTGCTTAAAATAGCACTTTGAAAGACCAAACGACCGGTCACTAAGCCTGTCGAAGTGACTTTAAGTTATATCCCCGTATAAAATAGACCTGCTTTAAAAAGGTGTTCTGATTTAACTTACAGAATTTTAATAAAAAGTTATGCTTTGAATTTTATAATTTGTGCACGAATCCATTAAAATTTTAACCTTTGATAACCAAAACTTTTATAATTTGCAAAAAATGGGTATTATATATTCATTGGAGTTCGCACATATCTTTCGATATCGCTGAAACCGAAGGAGATTCATTATTCATTCACTCGCAAATTTTGTCCTGACACTCGGGCAGCATCAGTATTTACCGTTGCTGGTCGGGGGCATGGGCGTAGACGTTTCCACTCCGGATTTAGCACTTGCGATAGCAGGACTGGGCGGAATAGCCCATTTATCCGATGCAATGTTACCTGCAGTAGTTGACCGACATTCCAATACTAACTATGTACAGAATAAACAACAGCAATGTCGTGCCAATCAACAAACAGGAATTGTCGCAGACCCGTTTGATTTAACATCGCTGCGTCAAGCGACAGAACGATTTATAAGCGAAACAATGTCGCGTAAAAAAGGTAGCGGAGGCATATTCCTTAATGTTATGGAAAAATTAACTATGGGGAATCCGCGCGAAACCCTGGCAACCAGGTTAAAAGCGGCGTTAGACGCTGGTATTGATGGTTTAACATTAGGAGCGGGATTAAATCTTGGTTCATTGGAATTAATAAAAGACCACCCAAGATTCCACGATTCTATGATTGGAATTATCGTTTCATCAGCACGCGCGTTAAAACTTTTCCTGCATCGCGCAGCAAAATTAGAACGAATGCCGGATTATGTCATAGTAGAAGGTCCACTGGCAGGTGGACATTTGGGCTTCCCCTGCACATGGCAGGATTTTAACCTGACAACAATAATAACTGAAGTTAAACAAATGATGTCAGCCGAGAATTTAAATATTCCTATTATTCCGGCAGGTGGCATATTTACCGGATCAGATGCGGTAAACTTCATAAAACAGGGTGCCGCAGCAGTACAGGTGGCAACGCGCTTCACTGTTACTAAGGAAAGCGGATTATCTGAAAAGATAAAACAGATTTTCTTCGCTGCGCAACCAGAGGATGTCGAGGTTAACCTGTTATCCGCAACCGGTTATCCAATGCGTATGTTAAAATCTTCCCCCGCTATTGGCAATTTAATCACCCCGCAATGTGACGATTTTGGTTACGCACTTGATAAAGAAAATAATTGCTCATATAAAACTGCATATTCTTTAAATAAAGAAACCGGCGCGCAAGTTGAAAAAGTTTGCCTGTGTGCTATGATGTATAATTATAAAATTTGGACCTGTGGCCATACTGTATCTCGTCTTAAAGAAACTACCAACAAATTGCCAGACGGAAATTACCAGACATTAACCGCTGAGCAGGTATTTATGGATTATATGAACAGCACTGACCAGCGTATAAAATTACCGCCAATGCAGGAAAATATTCCATCAACCGCAGTTTCTATCTGACAATTATCGGGTACACATAAAACAGGATTTTCATTTAGTCAGAACTTTCGCTTAAGGTCACTTCGACAGGATCAGCGACCGGTCACTGAACTTGTCGAAGTGAACTTAAGCGAAAGTCCTTTTAGTATCAACCCCTTCACCAACAGGAGAAGATGGATTGCCTAACAAAGTGACATTCCTGTTACTAATTCGTACTGTAAGTATAATTAGGAGAACATACCTGATGTTTCTCGATTTTAAATACCTTGTTTTATTCGTCATTTTAAGTATACCGATTACTGTTGCTTTTTGTGCGGGAAAACCGAATACGACACCGACAAAACCACCGTCTGTCCCCTTTACCAGGTCTGCGGTAATCGCGTTAGCGGACAGTAACATCGCAGCACGTGAAGTAAAGCTAACCGAAAAAAATCAGAGTTCAGTAAATGAACTGAAACAACGTTTGAAAAATCTCCAAACTTTACCGGCATCACAGGCAAAATTGGTAAACGAAACAGTTAATCTGCTGACATTTAACCTTGCTAAAATGAAATCACTTAATACCATTATTGTCGCGTCTGCATACCTGGTAAAAGCACAACCAGATAACCCACGGACAACAAATCTGTTAGCCACAGCACTGCATTGTGATAAGAAACTGGATGACGCCGTAGCATTATTAGAATACGCACATGGAATAGATAAACAAAGCACCTTAATAATTCTCAACCTTGCAAATGTTTATATGGATTTAAATAATATTGAAAAAGCAAAACTACTTCTGGATGATGTGGTAAAGAAAGAACCGGAAAATCGCGATGCTTACCGGGCATTGGCATTATACTGGTACAAAAAAAACAACAAAATAAAAACAGACGAAATGATGCGAAAAGCTGCCGGCATTAACGGAATGATTAGAAAAGCATCAAGAAAACATGAAGAAGAGATCAGAAAAGAAGAAGTTACCGCTACAGATTCGTTGGAAGTTACTTCCGGGAAAATTGATAAATTAAAAAATCAAATACCATTAACAACCGCCGACATAATTATGGATGATTATCCTGCGGAAGCCCAGCAAATACGCGAAAAATACAGCAAAATGCTGAGTAGTGAAAGAATGAGATTACCGAAGTTGCCACAGGGGAGAACAAGCAGCAATAAAGATTATACCGACAATAAACCAATTTTCATGGAATGGATAAGAATTTTCGGTGATAACCTGAAAGATTTTATGGCTCAGGAAAAATACAAGGGAATGATTCCGAATGGCGATAATGACGCTGCAATTGAAGCAAAGGGCAAAGAAATTTCCAGGGAAAAACTGCGCGAAGCATTAGATACAGCAAAAAAACAACTTGCTATGGTTAAAAATATGCCGGGTATAGATAAAAGTCAGTTGAAAGTAGCCGAAATTGAAATCGCCAAATTAGAAAAACAATATAAATTGGATTCTAAGATTAAAACCACCGAAGAAGACGCTAATCCGGAAGATTTGCCGGGATGGGATAATGGTGGTTTATTTTGTCGTGCAAATTATTCCGATTATCTGATTATTTCCCGTTCATACGAGCAATACATCCGCAAGTTTTTTGAAAATTATAACGCAACTGAAAATGATATCATAAAAGTTTATCAAAAAAAGCAACATGAACTTCAAAAAGCGCATGACGCGCAAATGGAAAATATTAATAAAACACATGAAGCCGTTATACGCGCCGGTACCGGAAAAACTATTCATGATGGCAAAGATGAACCATGTGTAAGAGAAAGAATACGTTGCATCCGCGAGATGAACTCACTGAGTAATGAATATTATAAACAATGGGTGAATTTATATATGCCACAATATACCCAGAAAATGAAACCAATGCTGGAAGATTATTGGTATGTGGAAGCATTATATATACGCAATATGAATGACCACAAAGTGGTGGAACGCGAATATCTGCGGGTTAAAGAAAGTTATCTGATGTTTGCCATGGATGCCGCTAAACATCTGGCATATGGTGAAATATTCAAATATAATGCGGCAACCGAAGCAGAAGCGCAGGAGATGGAAGCATTGCTGGCAAAAGCAGAGGAAGAAGCACCTGATGAAGGTAAAAAGTTTAAAAACGATAGCGCAACAGCAAGTGGTGACTGGATGAAATGGATTGAAGACCACCTGTCATTAGATATTTCCGCCGAGTTCCTGTCACTGAAGGTTACACCACGTTCATTTGAGTTCAACGCATGGGCATTTGGCCCAGGTGCCGGTATTAAGATGGATATGGTGGATGAAAAAATGGAAACATACACCGGGGTTGGCGCAAAATTTGAATTGGGAATAAAGGTGGCAGGTGTCGGTTTAAAAGCGGAAGGAAAAGGCGATATTGCCCGTAAATGGACGAAATGGGATTTTCAAAACGGAACATACGAGGAAGGATACAGCGCAAAAGCAGAAGGAAGCATGGGAGTCGGCGCCACATCTGTTAGCGGTGAAATTGAGATAGACCCGCAATTAAACGCTAAAGGTTCTGCATCAATTAACGCTGCTATAGGTAATATTACTTATACAAATCAGGTAGCCAGTTTTGGTGATGACTAATTTATTACAGAACTTTCGCTTGTTTTACCGTCGGATTGGTCAGATCTGTAAGATAAAATCAGATTCCTAAATAAAATGACACCTTTAGCGAAAGTCCTGATATATATAATTAAATTTAAAAACGTGAGGTGGAAAAGAATGAACAAACTGATAGTGGTTACAATATTAACCATCGTATCACTATTTACTATCTGTCCTGCTGGAATGACAGCTAAAGCAGCAGCTAAACCGAAGCCTAAACCTGCCGCAAAAGCACCAGTGAAATCAACTACTATTCCGCATGTGGAAATGGGGACAAGCCAATTATCCGGCGAGTATGGCGATTTTAACAAGGTTTATACACTGGGACGTGAAGACCCATGTAATATAACTTTAAAAAGTGCTGAATATTCAGTAGAACCGATATTAATCGGGGATAGATTATTTACCGTCAACAATCAGGAAAAGTTTTTAATCCTGCACATGATATTTCATAACCCACAACCGAAAGAACGGTTGATACGATGGGATAGTTTTCTTTTTACCGCGGTTGACGCTAACGACCAGAATTATGATTACCTGATTGATTTAGGTGCAGAAGGTGACAGGACATCTGTGTCTATGAATATGAAACCGACACAGAAAAAAGATGTTTTTGGCGCGATAATAGTACCCGCGGCGGGAGAAGTTCCGAAATTAATGATTAAAAGTATCGATAACCTTGTTATCCGTTATGACCTTCGTGGTAAAGTTAAAGCTTTACCGGCACTTAACGCGGATCCCGCGGATAAAACCGGTGCCACTGCTTTGCCGAAAGTTAAGGCTGTCCCAAATACATTTTACTCTATTGGAATCTTCTCATTAAAGTTAAATAAAGTTGAATATTCCAAAGCTGCGAAAATCGGCGAAAACGAATTATCAGAAGGCAATCAATTCTGTATTGTAAACTGCACCATGAAAAACATGGATGTAGCAAAAGCCTATTTTCGTTGGGATACCTTCAACCGAATTTTAATTGATACAGATGGCGTTGAAACCGGAAATTGTGTTGATTTGTTCCAGGCCAGCAAAGACAGAACTTTTGAAACAGATTTGGAACCAGCCAAGGAATATACCTTGCGATATCTATTCACATTACCGGCAGACTCCACCATAAAAACTTTCTCAGTTACTACAACAGACGCAGGCAGACCATTAGAGTTTGATATCAGTAACATGAAATAAGAAGAGTGTGAATTATTTTGCCATAATGGTTTTTACTAACACCATATTTATTTAACCACGAAATACACGAAGGTCACGAAAATTTGTATTAAGTAGAAAAATAAATGGTGCATGTAGATTTTACAAGATAAATTATTAATAATATTTTCCAACAAATGGTGTCGAACAGTAATGGCAGGTGTTACCTCGTATGTTCGACACCATTTGTTTTAACATTAAATACTGAAAACCGAAAACTGAAAATCTAATGCCCTCTTACTGAACGTATTGCTTTCAGATGTTGGTTATATGTTACCGAGAAGATATGAGAACCATCACCCTTTGCCATGTAGAAAAAGTATGGCACTTTTTTCGGGGATAAGGCGGCTCGGAATGATGCTAAACCCGGGTTATTAATTGGTCCGGGTGGCAAACCAAATACCCGGTATGTGTTATATGGCGAGTCATAATCGCGTGGACGAACAACCCGGGATAACCTTTCGTGAAGCGCGTATAGTATGGTGGCATCACATTCCAAGCGTTGTTTTGCTGCCATCCGGTTCATGTAAACACCAGCGATGACCGGTCTTTCCTCCGGTTTTTTAGCTTCACCTTCCACTAATGACGCTAATACCAGCACATCATGCAGACTTCTGCCATCCGCAGGCGGGTTATCTTTATATTCTTTATAACAGGTCTTTTCAAACCCTTTCAACATGGCAGTAATCAAATCATCGCTGGTAAAATTCTTATTAAGCAGATATGTATTCGGGAACAAATATCCTTCCAGACTATCACCTTCAATCGTAAAACTAACCTTTTTACGCCATTTATCGATATCGTTTACTTCATCAGCAAATTTTTCGGCAGCTTTTGGTGAATTAACAGCGATGAAGTCCGGGATTTCCTTTATCCATTTACCCTCCGGAATTAATACAATTTCGCTTAATGTTCTGCCACTTGATAGCAATTTTGTTATATCTGCCGCCGACATTTTTGTGGTTATCTGGTATTCCCCGGCTTTTAATGATGTGGAAATGCCGGATAATTTTACATAGATCAAAAAGAAGATGCTATTTTGAATCAGCTTTTCAGCCTGTAATTTTGTCGCTATTATCCGGTAATTATCACCCGGTTTCACCGTAAACGCGACAGCCTTTTCACGTTTCACCGGCGTGTATATTTGCAAATTGAAATTATAAATTAAAATGGCCAAGATAATGATTATTATTCGCAGCCATAAACTAGCCTTTTTCATTAATAAACCTCGATAATATTAATACTGCCGCAACTTCATCTAACTTGTCCTTTGTTTCTTCTGCCGTTAATTCGTTAAGTGTTAAAATTTCCCGCGCTTCCAATGTCGTCTGCCGTTCATCCTGAATAAATATCGGTACCGTTATCTTTTGTGATAATTCGCTGATGAACTGTTCCATTTTTTCCGCGCTTTCCCCTATTGTGCCATCCATATTAACCGGCAAACCAACCACCACCCCAACTATGCCATATTTGCGCACCCAACCGGAAATACGTTCAAGATCGGTGTTTTTTTTACCACGCGGCCAGGTAAACAACGGTATCGGATCGGTAGCGATACCATCCGCTATTGCTACCCCGATACGTTTTTTACTTACATCCAACCCTAACAACGGAAACTTCATTTCGCTCATAATTTTCCCAATGGCATTAACATTACCAGTGCGTCTTCGTTTGTGTCAGTATAATATTTCGGACGTATGCCCACCGTCACAAAACCGAATGATTTATAAAGATTTTTGGCCGGTTCATTATTCACCCGCACTTCTAAAGTAATTTCATCCACATTGCGCAATTTGCATTCACGTATAAACCTGTTAATTATCATCCGCCCTAACCCGTGTCGGCGATAGTTTTCATCTGTCGCCAGAGTATCAATATGCCCGTGACCTTCAATAATCCACATCCCGCCAAACGCCACCGGGTTATCGCCATCACGGGCTACAATATAAAATGAAACCGGGTTTTCCATTTCTCTCCGGTAAGATTCAATATCCCACGGCGTGGGGAAACAAGCACATTCAATTTCATAAACGCGCTCTAAATCATCATTTGTCATCTCAGTCAATATATATTTTTTCTCTGGTTCTGACATTATATTACCTTTTATGAACATTCATAAATAAGCAAATCATACAGGACTTTCGCTTGTTAATCAGTTGTATCGGTCGAATGTTTAATGGGAAATAGCAGTAAAAGCTAAAGTCCTGTCATATATTAAAATCATCATTTATTCTTCATTATCTGTCTGCGGCAGCACGCAGATATATTGGCACTGCGGTCATCGGGTCAACGGTATCACCATTTGCTATCTTCATTTCAGCGATAACAGCCAATGAATGCGGGGTTGCCAACGCGCGGATGGTGGTATAATTATCTAATAAAAATGGTTCCGGCAATCCATCAGTTAAACCGATTATTATAGTATTTGTGCCGGCTTCGTTATTTTCATCTACTAACGCGTGAAAATCATCAACACTCAGCAGTTTATCTTCAGTTACTCTGTTGCCGTTGTGGAAGAGCGCGGTATATACCTGTTGCCGGCGCGCGTTAATAATAGGTGCCAGCAAAGTGGTTTTAAAATTGCGATACGGGAACATTATCGCTTCCAATGTACTGATTGCGGCCAGTGGTACGCTAAGCCCCCAAGCCAGCATTTTAGCGGCGGCAGCGCCAATGCGTACTCCGGTGAAAGACCCGGGACCTATTGACAACGCTATTGCCTCAATATCAGTCTTCTTGTATCCGGCATCGTTTAATAACCAGTCAATCCGACTGATAATACCTTTCGCCAGCGTATGACGACTGGGGAATTCGGCGGCGGCCAATACCGAGCCATTTTTCACCAGTCCCAGAGTGCTCATATCAGTACAGGTTTCTATAGTTAGTATCAACAAAATTATATCTCCGTCCGGGACAGCCAGGCATTTGCTTTAACACCGCGTGGTGAAATTATTATCTCGCGACTGTCAGGGTCATCCATCCTGTTTAAATATAAATCAATGCCATCGTTATAAAAATCTTTTGGCAACCTTTCACCCCATTCCACTACTGTTAATCCATCGCCTTCCAGATAATCTTCCAACCCAAGGTCAATTGCGCTAATAGTATCTAACCGATACAAATCGGCATGGTACAATGGCAAACGTCCACCGGTGTATTCGTGAATTAACGCAAATGATGGTGATGACACTGCGTCCAATGTAGATAATCCAGCGGCGATTCCTGTGGTCATCTCAGTTTTTCCTGCACCCAGTTCGCCATGAAGCCATAAAATATCACCAACGCACGCGGATATCGCTAACCGGTTACCCACCGCCTGCGTTTCTTCTGCTGAATATACAATTATCGATTTTTTGTTCAATTTTAAACCTGATAAGATTTGTAAATGATGCCGATATATATTAGCTTTTTTAGGAGAGATGCGAAAGGGGGAGATATTAAACACATCAAAGAGTATAACCACAGGAAATAACTATACCTGACCTGAAAAAATAAAAGATTATCCCTGCAACAAATTTCTAAATTTTGCGTATAATATGGTATAATTAATCATTACTTAATAGGGGTTAACTATGTCTGAATTTTTATCTGGTGTACCAAAACAGATTACCGCTTTTTTTTTGCCGGTATTAATTTTTTGCTGTATCACCCTCAGCAATCTTCCAGTGCAGTCTGCCATGCCAATTGATTATGTGGTAGAGGTAAGCGCGGAAATTCAAAGCCCGACTACAATACGACTAACGTGGCCTACAACAGGCATTACCGGCGCTATTACTGTATACAAACGCGTTTTTGGTGATAAAACTTGGGGTACCGCAATTGCCACCCTTACCAAAGATGACACCGAATATATTGATAAAACCATGGATTCTAAGGTATTGTCAGAATATCAGGTTCAGGCTACTAAAGGGACAACCGTTGCGTATGGCTATATTACTTCAACAGTTAACCTGCCGGTGGTTGAATCCCGCGGGTCATTATTGTTATTGGTTGATGATACCATGGCAACCCCATTAACCACAGAACTTGACCGTCTGGAGTTGGACTTAATTGGTGACGGTTGGAAAGTTATTCGTAAAGATGTTAGCCGAACCGCTAAACCGACAGATATAAAAGCGATAATTCAGGCAGCTGTTACTGCAGACCCAACTATTAAATCATTATTCCTCTTTGGCCATGTCCCTGTATTACGTTCCGGTTGGTTTGCCCCGGATGGCCATGCTGCCCGTGCCTGGCCTGCCGACGTTTATTATGGCGACTTCACCGGGAAATGGACAGATACCCTGGATAATACAAATAGCAAACCAGACGACGGTACATTTGATAACTCATCAATGCCGGCAGATGTTACCCTGCAAATCGGCCGTGTTGACCTGTGGAACCTGTCTAAAATAACTAAAAGCGAAACTGAATTATTGCGCCAATATCTTGATAAAGATCATCATTTCCGTCACGGATTAATAGCAACCCAAAATAAAGGTCTGGTAGATGATAACTTCGGTGGTTATGGTGAAGGTTTCGCGCAAAACGCTTTCCGCAACTTTGCGCCGTTCTTCGGCGCAACCAATACTGACAACGTCGACTGGAAATCCGCCCCGACAACTCCATATTTATGGGCTTATGGAACCGGCGCGGGCAGTTATGAATCATGTAATGGCGTTGCAGTTACCGCGGATATGAATACTGCTGACCCGGGTGTATTCACCATGTTGTTTGGTAGCTATTTTGGCGAATGGGATAGCGCGAATAACCTGTTACGCGCAGCATTGGCAACCCCCACAAATGGTTTAACCTGCACATGGGCTGGCCGCCCGCACTGGGCAATGCACCCCATGGCAATGGGAGAAACCATCGGAAAATCCGCGTTGATTTCCCAAAACAATAATTATGGAAATTACTCACCGGCAAACTTTGGCACCCGTCAGGTACATATCGCTTTAATGGGTGACCCTTCATTACGAATGCACCCGGTAGCACCACCGACAAATTTAGCGATAGTTGTTAACGGTAATTCCGCCAAATTAACGTGGACTGCTTCCAAAGATACTGTATTTGGCTATAATATCTACCGCGCTTCCGCGAAAAAAGGTACATATACCAGAGTAAATACCGCTATCGTAACCGCACTCACATATACAGATGCATCAAAACCAGCAAATACCGCTGCGTACATGGTGCGTGCTGTTAAATTACAAACCAGCAGCAGCGGGTCATATAATAATATCAGCCAGGGTGTTTATGTTGATGTCACCGGTACCCAACCCGGCAGCCCATCAGTTGATTTCAATCCTGCCGCCGGCACATATGCATCACCATTATCAGTGGTATTATCAATTTCTAATGGTGCCAATGGCGACCAGATTCGCTATACCACAAATGGCAGTGCTCCTGCTATTAGTTCAACGCTATATACCACCGCGTTAACTTTAACGACTAATACCACCGTACGCGCTCAGGTGTTCCGCACAGGCGTAGCTCAGGGCACAGCAACATCAGCAGTATATGTCATATCAGCAAATCAATCATCTATAACAGCGTCACCTGCCGCAGGTACTTATGCCAGTTCGGTTAATGTTACCTTAACCGGTGGAAGCACTGGCGAGGAGATTCGTTATACAACAAATAATAGCAACCCAACCAGTTCATCAACATTATATAGTGGACCAATTACCATCACATCAACCACAACCATCCGGGCACAATTATACAAAGCCGGCACATCCAGCAGTACTGTAATGTCAGCAACTTATACCATTACTGCACCATCAACATTAACCTTAACCCCGCCTGCCGGTACTTACTCCAACTACGTGGTGGTTAAAATATCCGGCGCGGCAAAAGGCACCATTGTAAGGTACACACTCGATGGAACCGCCCCAACCTCATCATCACCAATATCTGCCGGACAAATTACTATTATAACCAGCAAAACTTTACGTGCCCAGGCATTCCTGAATGGCATTGCAAATGGTACAGAAGTAACCGGTGATTATGTAATCAACATTGGCGCGCCATCGTTATCACCACTGCCGGGAACATTTACCTCAACAACTCTGGTTACTATTAATCGTGGAGCAAACGTTGGAACTATTCGCTACACTCTGGATGGTACTGACCCGACCGCAACATCAACCGTATATACATCAGCGATAAGTATTCCAACCACAACCACCATTACCGCGCGGGTATTTAACGGTAATACCATCAGCCAGGCGGTAACCGGTACATATACTATCAACAGCAATATACCGGCACACGGCATTGACATGATTATAAGTACTATAACCGGAAAATCTGTCGGTGAAGGAATTGTAAGCACAACCGGAGACCAGATAGCAACCATATCTGTGCCAACAAAACGTTCCGCAAATTATTCAATTGTAATTAAAAATACCGGTTATATCGCAGACTCTTTCTACGTTTCTTCCAGTTCTGGCAAAGCTAACTGGTTAATAAAATATTATACTGTTGAAGGTGTTGACATAACCCGCACCATAACCGGAAACTGGATAACACCGGTTATACAACCCGGCAAATCGTTCACCATACGTTTGGATGTTGTCCCTGCGTCAGGCCTGTTAATCGGTCAAAGTTCATTAAGCCTGAATATTACCGGAAAAGCCATTTCAAACCAGACAATAACTGATATGGTAACCGCGGAAACAATCGTCTCCAAAATTAAACAATAATCTCCCCGGATTATTACTATATAACAACAAATAAGCTCAGTGACCATCCATAGTCACTGAGCTTTTATTATTTAAACACCATCATAACTTCGTCATTCGATGCCTGTCACTGCTTGCCTATTTCGACAATTTGCGGTATTTCAGACGATGTGGTTGTTCTGCCGATATACCCAATCTGGTGCGGCGTTCTTCTTCGTAATCCTGGAAATTGCCGGTAAAGAAACGAATGCTGCCGTCTTCTTCAAATGCCAGTATATGGGTTGCTATGCGGTCAAGAAACCAACGGTCATGGCTAACCACAATCGCGCATCCGGCGAAGTTTTCTATTGACTCTTCTAACGCGCGCAGAGTGTTAATATCCAGGTCATTCGTCGGTTAGTCAAGTAAAATTACATTTGAGCCTTTGGATAATAATTTTGCCATATGCACGCGGTTAAGTTCACCACCGGATAAATTGGCGACAACC
>CAZNLA010000028.1:0-21775 GCA_964573385.1 uncultured bacterium | reverse complement strand
TTATCGGCGGTTGTATATGATTCGGACTGTGGAAAAGGTGGCAAATGAACATATAAAGCGCGGATATTACGATCCTTAACAGCCAAAGTATATCTTTGTAAAATTTGTTCAAATGGATTAGAAGCGATTTCCTCCCGGGTTGCACTATGAACACGAATTAATTCACCTTTTAACGCGGCACCTAATGCTTCGTCTCCTTTTTGCTTGCCAAACTCTACTGACCCATATATCAACCGGACTTCCGGTGATTGTAATATTTCCGCAAGTTCTTTAATTTTTGCCTGATATCCCGGCAACATATTGCCATCAAATATTACTAATCCACGCCAACCATATTCATTTAGTACCGGTAATGAATATGCTACTAATTCAAGATGATTTTTAAGAGAACCAGGTCCGGGCCAACTTTCCGCTTTTATTCGTGGTACAACCCGCAAACCTGCCGAGGTAATCATTTCTGCCCGGTATGGGTTAATTCCCAGGCCTAATTCCTGTACAGTATCTTTATCACCGCGAATTTGTATGAACGTTTCGTAAATATGCAGACTGTCAGCAGGATATATCTTGCGTAAAGAGTTCTGTAATCTGTTTCTAACCCCGGGGGTAAAGATGGTAATGCTGATAGAAGGATCATTTTTATCCCATGTTTTCATATCTTTGCGGGGACGGCCAGTGAAAAATGACCATGCTCTTGTGCCGGAAATTGAAATTTCGCCGGATTCATCAAGTGATTTTAATGTATCTTCCGGCAGAGCAATTGATGTCGCGCCTGCTTCGTGAAGCAATGATAATGTTTCTTTTACACTTAATCCGCACGCACCGGCAAGTGACGCGACTTCATTATATTCAAGAATGATATCAACTGCTTTGCTATGCTGTTCAACTCTTACGCGCATAAATAACGCATAAAACGCTGCAATCATGCCAATGATGATTAATATTGTACAAAATTGTTGAAGTTGTTTGGTATTTTTTTTATCTGCCATTGTTATTCCTTTTCTTTATTATACCGATACCAGCAATTATTAGGAAGAGTTGCGAATTAATGTATTTTCACTTAATCCCATTATATTTTTTTTTCTGGTATAATATCTTTGACATGACAAGATATGAAAAAAAACCAGTAGTCGCCATCGTTGGGCGTCCTAATGTGGGTAAATCTACATTATTTAATCGTCTCAGTGGTCGCAAAATTGCGATTGTTGAGCAGACACCGGGTGTAACTCGTGATAGATTATATGCTAATTGCGAGTGGTTCGGCACATATTTTTCTCTTATTGATACCGGCGGTATTCAGTTATATAAAGCTGATTTTGCTGAAGAGATTAGAAAACAGGTGGATTTTGCTATAAGTGAAGCATCTGTAATAATCTTTGTTGTTGATGGTGTAGATGGCATAACTCCTGACGATTGGGATATTGCAGAAATATTACGCCGCACCGGTAAACGTTTGATTTTAGCTGTTAATAAAGTTGAAAGTAAAAAACGAATGGATGAGGCTTTAGAGTTTCATGCGTTGGGATTTGCAGATACTGTAACAGTCTCTGCTTTACATGGTTTAGATGTGGATATGTTGCTGGATAAGATATGTGACTATTTGCCAAAACCATTGGAAAAAGAAGACGAAGAAGAAGATGAAATTCTGCATCTGGCAATCGTCGGACGTCCGAATGTCGGCAAATCATCATTATTAAATACAATTCTTAAACAGGAAAGGGCAATTGTCAGTGAAATAGCCGGTACAACCCGTGATGCGGTAGATATAGATTATGAATGGAATGGTAATAAGATAATTCTTACCGACACCGCAGGCATCCGCAGGAAAAGCAAGGTGGAAGAGGATGTAGAATATTATAGCGTCGTACGGGCATTTGGCGCTATTGAACGGTGTGATGTTGCGGTAGTTTTACTGGACGCGGTAGAGGGTTTAACCGAACAGGATAAGCGGATTATAGGACACGCCCACGAACATGGGTGCGCAATTATTGTTGCCGTTAATAAATGGGATGAAAGATTAAACTTAGAACGCGAAAAATTTGGTTTAATTGAACAAAATAAACAACTGGGCAGCAAAGAAAGAAAAGCGATGTTGGATGAGTTCACGACTGATTTACGCCGTGAGTTAGTGTTTGTTGCGTATGCTCCTTTGGTGTTTATATCCGCGTTAAAGAAAAAAGGTATTGAAGATTTATTGGCAACAGTAATCGAAGTAGCAGAACAGCATGCGACCCGTATTCCTACTTCAGAATTAAATCGTCTTATTAAAGACGCGACTTTTGATAAACCGACATCAAGACGTGGGAAAATGCTGAAGATATATTATGCAACCCAGGTTAAGGTAAAACCGCCAACCGTTGTTCTATTCGTTAATAATACTGAATTGGTGCATTTTTCTACTGAAAGATATCTTGAAAATAAAATTCGTGAAAAGTTCTCTTTGGAAGGTACTTCATTAAAAATAGTTGTCAGAGAAAGTAGCGGCGAAGAATCTGAGATGAAACCACGTAATAGAAGGGCTAAAAATACAAGAGAAGAATGAGGTGAAATTAATGAAAACATTTTTTTTGCTTGGTATTGCCGCAACATTGGCAATAATATTTTCTGGTTGCGGTGGCGAGTCTGCTAATGCTATCGCAATGCGTGAGGTAACCGCACGTGCTCCTGAATGGATGGGGAAAGCGGATAATTATCGTACAGAGGTAAAAGGCGTAACAAAAAGTGCATGTGAACAGATTAAAATAGTTGGATTAGCGGTGAAACCTGACCCGAATTTAACAATTGATCCATTGATATTACAATTAAATCGCATAACCTATTCGTTAAATCCTTTTCACATCAATAGTATCGCGGACGGTACTTTTGAGGGTAGAGTAAGCCAGGCGACAGTAAACCTGTACATACGCGCAAATCATGTTACAACCGGATCTATAATACAGAATGTCAATGTACAATTAGAGATAAATTTAGTTCGTGTAACTGCCACTGCAACAATTGCGGGTATAGATTTACCGATTACCACAACAGGATATCTGCGTAATGATGGTATGCGATTATCTTATGAAGTTGAGACATGCAAAGTCATAGGTGTAGGCGCACCTGCAAATATCGCTACTTTATTACAAACACGTGTTAATCCTATTTTAGACTTATCCGGTTTGCGTTTTAAACCACGCATTGATAGCTGGTTGGTTGATGCCGGCGGTGTAAATATAAAAGGGAAAGCATTTTTGCGGCATGGAACTGAATAGAAATATATTGTAACATTCACTTAAAGTCACTTCGATAAGCTCAGTGATTGTCATTTATTATCTAAATCCGACCAATCCGACCGATTCGACCAAGCCGACTGATTAATTAAAAATGAAATAATCAACAAATAATGTGTAAACCACATATTTTTCTTTGTTAGTTTTTAAATTAGCAAGTTTAAATATAGTTAATAGTGGAAATACATTAAGAATAATGGTTTTTCCTTAGAAAATCTTCTTTTTTTATTGAAATCAGGGGCAATGTTGGTATATTTTAAAAAAAAGTATAAAAACATGGTAAAAAAAATAATTTGCATGGAATAACTATTACATGAAGAGATTGTAAAACGAAATTACAACTCAAAAAAAAATGGGAGGAAAATAAATGTTTTCATCAAACAAGTCCCGCCGTGGGTTCACACTCATTGAATTAATGATTGTGATTATCGTTATTGCGATCTTAGCGTTGATCGTAATCCCGAAACTGGCAAGCGCCAGCCGCAAGGCAAAAGAATCAACCATGCGCGCTAACCTGAATATGGTTCGCAATGCGCTGGAACAGTTCCAGTCAGACACTGGCTACTATCCTAACGAATTAGAAGATTTAGTAAAATCAACTGGTTCAAAAGGTTATGACGGTGCAGCTACTGTTGACGTAGCCACTACTTACAAGGGACCATACATGCGCCAACAGGGTGGTATCGGTACTAATAACGGTATGCCTAAGAATCCGTTTATCACTTCTGCTGTTTCAGAAACCCCTGGTACTGCTGCTCCTGCATCAGCTACTACACCTTCAACTGCAGCGCACTGGGTATATGACAAGAGTTCAGGAAAAGTATGGCCAAACGTTTTCGGTACAACTGTTGATGACGGCCAGAACTATAGTGCACTCTAAAGTCACTTTCTGTTAACTGTTAAGCCGCCTGATTATTTTAATCAGGCGGCTTTTTTTATCTGACTATATTAATTAAAAAATGGTATAATTAAAAAAAATCAAAGAGAAAAAGTGAGATTATAGGATGCGTATTACAGCTCAAATTATTTTGTTGATATTAACAACATTAATGGTTATATCTGCCGGCGAACAGGAAAAGAAAAAGGCTCCATTGCCACCATTCAGAATTAAAGCAGATGAAATGGAAATTGACCTTGTTAAAAAAACACAAATATATTCAGGCAATGTAAATTTTAAAACAAAATATAACTCTACATCTCTTACATGTGACAAAATAACATCTGATTCTAACAGTGCCAAAAATACAACATTGGTAAAAGCAACTGGTGCAGTAAAGATTTCTATGATTACTGAACCTGAAAGTAAAAACAGTGCTGTACAAATTATAACAGGTGACGCGCCAATAATTACATATTTTATGCAGGATAATGACGCTATAATAAAAATGGAATCTGCTGATGTTAATGGAAAAAAAATATTGCCGGTTTTAACATCTGTTGATAAAGAAACTGGTGATAAAACGACTGTTACAGGCAAAGTTATCATTTACAATCAAAAAACTGGCAAATTAAATGTTAAAGAGGGTGATGTCGAAGGGGGAGAGGATAAAGCAAATGGCTGATGTAGGAGTATTGCGATCAGAAAAATTAGTTAAAAAATATGGCCAGAGAATAGTTGTTGATGAAATATCGATAGAGATGAATCCCGGCGAAATCGTCGGTTTATTGGGTCCTAATGGCGCGGGTAAAACAACAACATTTTACATGATAGCGGGTTTAATAAGACCAAATTCTGGTCGCGTATTTTTAGGTAATGAGGATATTACTAATCTGCCAATGTATCGGCGTGCCAGGTTAGGATTAGGATATTTGCCTCAGGAAGCTTCTATTTTTCGTAAATTAACAGTTGAAGATAATTTATTAAGTGTATTAGAGATGCGCGGGGTTGATAAGAAAGAACGAAAAGAAAAGACAGATAAACTATTGGAAGAGTTCCGTCTTACAGAACGAAGGCATACACAAGGTGGATTATTAAGTGGTGGTGAAAGACGCAGAGCAGAAATAGCCCGTACACTGGTATGCGAACCGGCTTATATTTTATTGGACGAACCATTTACTGGTGTGGACCCAAAAGCGGTGGAAGAAATTCAAAACATGGTTATTCATCTTCGCGACAGAGGAATAGGGGTTTTAATAACCGACCACAATGTACGTGAAACTTTAACAATTACCGAGAGAAGTTATATCTGTTTTGAAGGCAAAATCCTTACCCAGGGTAATGCGGCAGATATTATTAATGATCCGGATGCGCAAAAATATTATCTTGGTGACAGGTTCTCAATGTAGAACTATTTTTTATAGATCTTTCAATACCTTGATGAATTGTACGGAATGCCGTCCCCGGCATTCCGTACAGAAAAAATAGATATTATCTGGTTTTGCAATTGCCTGTGTAATATTTATTATAAACAGGACTTTCGCTTAAGGTCACTTCAACAAGCTCAATGACCGGTCGCTGAGCCTGTCGAAGCGACCTTTTTATGCACATTTTACTTTAAAAGCCAAAGTTCTGATTAATAATGACAATGACACCGAATGGCAAAATCATGAAAGTGGCTGAACCAACAGAATGTATCATCTGCAATAAAAGTTGTAATTTGTTATAATATGCAGGCACTAATTTCTGATAAAGAGGTTTTAAAATGACAATTAAGTTCGGCACCGACGGTTGGCGCGGAATAATAGATGATGATTTTAATGATGATAATGTCCGTATTGTTGCGCGTGCGTTAGCGGTATATTTACAGAAAGATAAACCGGCAGGCAGTGGTGTTATGGTGGGGTATGATAATCGTCGTAAGGCAGAGGATTTTGCCCGTATATCCGCAGAAGAGTTAGCGAAAGCAGGTTTTGCGGTAATATTATCAGATTCAGCATTATCATCGCCAGCATTGGCATTCGCAGTTAAGCATGCCGGCGCAATGGGCGGTGTAATGATTACCGCCAGTCATAATCCACCGACGTTTAACGGGTTTAAATTTAAGGCGAATTACGGTGGCAGTGGTATGCCGGAAATTATGGCAAAAATAGAATCCTATTTGGGAGAAAATCCGGTTGCTGGTGATGGTTCTATTGTTACCGCGGATATCACATCGGCCTATCTTAACCATTTAGCAACCCTGGTAGACATTAATTTGGTAAAATCCGCAGGTTGGCGCGTTGTGGTTGACTGTATGCATGGCAGTGGAATTGGTTATCTGGAAAGATTATTGGCTGGTGGCAATACGGAAATTATCTCTATCAGAAATACTCGCGATTTAAATTTTGGTGGCATTAATCCGGAACCAATTGCAAAAAATCTGCAGGCTCTTTTTGACGCGGTTAAAGAAAATGGCGCGTTTGCCGGTATTGCACTTGATGGCGATGCTGATAGGATAGGGGCAGCAGATGAAAATGGCAACATGGTAGATAGTCACCGCATATTTGCTGTGTCATTGCTGCATCTGGTGGAAAAACGAAAATGGCGTGGTCCGGTGGTAAAAACAGTAAGCACTACTAGTATGATAGATATTTTGTGCAAACAACTTGACTTACCATATTCTGTGACACCAATCGGTTTTAAATATATCTGTGAGAAGATGTTACAGGAAGACGTTTTAATAGGTGGTGAGGAAAGTGGTGGAATAGGTATTCGTGGGCACCTGCCGGAACGCGACGGGGTATTAATGGGTCTGTTGTTGATGGAAGCCATGGCGCAAAGCGGCAAAAAACTTGGCGAACTGGTTAACGAAGTATACGCGCGTACCGGTTTCCATGCCTATAACCGCATTGATATGCACCCGAATGCTGCTGACATGCCGGCGATTCGCGACCGGATAACAAATGCGAATAACAACGAATTGGCAGATAGAAAAATTGTAAATATAGATAAAAAAGATGGAACAAAGTTTTACTTTGCAGATGGTGCATGGTTATTGCTGCGTCCCAGTGGAACTGAACCAGTTGTAAGAGTTTATGCCGAAGCAGAATCTGTTGAAGCAGTAGAATTACTTCTGCATGCCGGCGAAAATTTAGTTAATGGGGGCTAATAAAGTATGGATTTGACTAGTAAACAAAGAAAACACCTGCGCGGTCTGGGGCAAACCCTTGAACCGATTATGCATGTCGGTAAAGATGGCGTAAGCGACGAATGTATTGCTGCCACTGAAGAAACATTCAACCGTCGCGAACTTATTAAGGTTCGGGTGTTAAAGAACTGTCCGGATGAAACTGCGGATGCTGCAGCAGAATTGGCGGAGGCGACAAGTAGCAAATTAATCAGCAAAGTCGGTTTTACATTTTTATTGTATAAACCAAATGAAACATTGAAAGAACAGATAAAGTTGCCGTAAGGTAAATTAAATTATGATTGATAAAATAAAACCACCTGTCTTTAAACAAGTGGTTTTATTTATGGTATAATCTTTGATGTTTATGATTGATTCAAAATGAGTATTGCAGAGGTAGCAAATGACTTATAAAGTTTATGACAGGATAATGATTGCCTTTTCTTTATTGTTTATTTTACAAACGCAATCATTTATATTTTTTTTCTATGAAGTTGCTAAAGTTGCAGGAACCATTTGTATATCAATTGCGGTAATTATATCTATTATAACCGCATATTTATTTATCCATCATAGAAAAAACAGTTTGGTTGTCGGAAAAGTGGTAGTAGTAATATATTTTCTGATTTTTATCTTGTCGTGCATATATAAAGATTTTAATTCCTTTCTTGATGATTATTTATCATCTTCCTCTATTTCTAATTTAACACAGATATTATTTCACTTTTTTTTACCATTGCTTCCAATAATATTTTTTAAGAATAAATTTATAAATAATGATATTAAATGTAACGATGAGAAAACTGATTCAACTATTGAAATTAGCAAGTTTGCGAGATTTTATAAAATATTCTATTTTGTCATTTTTGTAATTGTTGTAATATTACCTGTTTTAGTTTTCACAGGTGCTTTATTATTTCATAATAAGCAATTTTATTTGCTTTTGCCAGTATATTCTATATCATTGATTCTATATTTAAGATTTTTTGTTATTTCAATTTTTACTGAAAGATTTAAATCTTTTACCGTTGTATTACCAGTAGTTTTATTCTGGATGTCAATTGTTTCATTTATATCAATGTTTCTTTCAAGTGGTTTCGAGAACTTATTTTATATAATGTTCTCAGCTTATTATTTACTAATCAGCATCTTTTTCCTTTTACTGTCTTTGCCATATATTTTAAAAAAGCTAAAGTAACGATAATGTGAAAAACCGAAATTTTAATTATCTACAATAAACAATTTAATTTTCTGCAACTACTCTACAATAATTTTTGTATATATAGATACGAGGTAAAATGATGAGAATTTTGTTTGTATTATTGTCTTTATTATTGATAATATCTTCGTTTTCTGTTATGCCAGTTGCTGGTTTTCAGGTTGATAATTATTCTGACACCTGGCATGACGCAAAGCGTAACAGGGATGTACCTGTTAAAATTTATTATCCTGCTGATAAGAACGCAACCTGTGCTGTAATAATCTTTTCTCATGGTTTGGGTGGTTCATGTGATGGTTATGGGTATTTGGGGCAGGAATGGGCGTCTCATGGGTATATATCTGTCCACCTGACCCACATCGGCAGTGATACATCGGTATGGAAGGATAAGAAGTTAGCAGATGTAAAACCTGCCATGGATAAAGCGGCAATGGATCCGGTCAACGCTATAAATCGTCCCCTGGATGTTTCATTTGCAATTGATACATTAATTGCTATTAATCAGGGAAAAATAAAAGGGATATTACGTGGCAGAATTGATGAATCAAAGATAGGGGTAGCAGGACATTCATTCGGGTCGTTCACCGCATTGGCAACTGCCGGGATAAAATTAGGTGGTATTAAATCATTTGGTGACAACCGGGTGAAAGCTGTTATCGCCATGTCATCACCAGTGACCGGTACAAAAAAGATATGGGATAAGGTATATGGTAATGTAAAGATACCAATTATGCATATGACTGGCACGAAGGATAATAGTAATATAGGCAATGGAACTGTAGCAGAAGACCGACGTATACCATTTGATCAAATTAAAGGTGTTGACCAATACTTGATTACATTTATAAATGGTGACCACATGATATTCAGCGGTCGATTAACAGGTGCCACGAACAGGCAGGACGCAAAGTTTCAGCAGTATATTAAAATTGCCAGTACCATATACTGGGACGCGTATCTGATGGGAAACGCGGATGCTATGCAGAAATTGAAAAATGGTAGTTTAGAAAAGTCGCTGAAAGAGATTGCTAAATTTGAGATGAAGAATTAATTTATATCGAATAAATATAGCAACTCGCTCATATTATAAAATCACATCTGTAAATAATAAATGCACGAAGATAATTAAATCTTCGTGCATCTTTGTTTTTGCAATGTGAATCTGGTGTAGTTTATTTTATCTTCGCAACAAATTCGTCAATGTCAGACGGTTTCATGCCTAATTCTTCCGGACTGCCCAATCTGCCTAATACTGCTGAGGCGGCGGCGATAGCTGGATTGCTTAGATAAACTTCACTCTTTGAGTGACCCATGCGGCCTACAAAGTTTCTGTTTGTCGTTGCGACCGCGCGTTCGCCATCAGCCAATACACCCATATGCCCGCCAAGGCATGGACCGCAGGTTGGTGTACTTACAGCAGCGTTGCTATCAATGAAAATTTCAAATAGGCCTTCATCCATTGCTTGCTTCCAAATAATCTGGGTTGTGGGCAGAACAATCAGGCGTACATCAGGATGAACTTTTCTTCCTTTCAAAATTGCGGCTGCAATGCGCAAGTCATCGATATGACCGTTAGTGCAAGACCCGATGATTGACTGGTCAATGGTAACATTCAACGCGATAGCTTCGCTTATAGTCTTTGTGTTACTCGGTAGGAAAGGAAATGCAATTTGCGGTTCAATATCAGCGCAATCCCATTCAAATGTTTCAACATATTTTGCATCTGCATCACTGGCAAAGAATTTATAAGGACGTTTTGCTCTGCCTTCCACATATGCGCGGGTGATTTCGTCAGGAGCAATGATGCCGTTTTTACCGCCGGCTTCGATAGCCATATTACATATTGAGAATCGGTCATCGATTGGCAATGATTTAATGGTATCGCCGCAGAACTCCATAGCGCGGTAACGTGCGCCATCAACACCAATTTTACCGATAGTATATAAAATCAGGTCTTTGCCGGCTACCCAACCCTGACGCTTACCATTAAAGATAAAGCGCATTGTTTCCGGTACTCTGAACCATGTTTCACCCAGTGCCATTGCCGCAGCAAGGTCAGTGGAGCCAACACCGGTGGAGAACGCGCCTAAAGCGCCATATGTGCAGGTATGGCTATCAGCAGCAATTATGCAATCACCTGGAACTACCAGGCCTTGTTCTGGCAGTAATGCGTGTTCTACACCCATGCGTCCGACTTCAAAATGGTTTTCAATATCATGATGTTTGGCAAAGTTACGCATTTGACGGGTTAACTGTGCTGATTTGATATCTTTATTCGGGGCGGAATGGTCTGGAATTAATCCAACACGGGATTTATTAAATACGCAACACGCACCCATCTTTTCAAATTCATTTATAGCTATTGGAGCAGTAATATCATTACCTAATACGAAATCCAGTTTGCATCTAACGAATTGGCCTGGTTGCACTTCATCTAATCCGGCGTGAGACGCCAGTATTTTTTCAGTAATATTCATCGCCATTATTTATAATCTCCCACCCGAAGTTTGCATTTTGCACGGGTGCATAAATAATACCGAATTAAGGGTAAAATAGTCAAAGATTAAAAGAGTAAACAGTAATTAATTAATTCTTTTGGATTACAAAAAAGAAAAACCTCTGCAATATAAATGCAGAGGTTTAAGGAAAATTATAAAATTAGCTATTTTGCTCTTACTTTGCTTACACTTGCTGTAAATCTTTTTTGAACAAAGGTATTAGCTACAGATGATACAGAAACGCTTATTTCCTGAACGCTGTTATCAGCAGCGCCGGAAGATGGGGTAATTTCCAGGCGAACTGTATATGATCCATTTGCCGGCAGTTTTGGAGTGGTGAAACCATTCGTTGCCGCTACTATTCTGGTTATGTTTCTGCCTTGTGGGGTGTAATAATTAACTTTCCATCCTGTTTCCGTGCTTAGATCTCCGGTCACAGCAAATGTGTCATAATCTGTACCTGTATTTCTGATAGTTATTAAATATACCCCGGGTTTACCTGTACGTACATCCTGCGATACAGTAATTGAATCAATATCAACATATGGGTCAACAACTGTCGGTATTCGCACATCTACCGCCAGATTGGCGTCAGAAGTCTTGCCGGTGGTAAATGATGATGTGTTAGACCATCCACTGGTACCGGTGCCGTTTTGTGCGCTTACATGCCAGTAATATGACTGCTCCGCTTTCAATGTGTCTAACATATAGCGTGAATTACCGTAATTGGTTGATGATATTACATTCTGGGTAAATCCGGCGTCATCAGCGATTTCAACAGTAAATACGGTACCGGTGTAATAATAATTTGTGTAAGTAGTATTATTGAATACCCAACTGAGGTAACTGTTTTTTATACTTACATTAGTTTCATTATTCGCTGGCGATGTCGGTATCGGCGCGGTTATACCTGTACTTGTTTTAAATATAGCCGGGGTAGACCATGCGCTTGTTACAGAACCTGCGGTAGCGCGGACACGCCAGTAATAAGTCAGGCTGTTTGCTAAGGTAACTGACTGCCTGGTTGATGTTAAATTATTATAACTTTTATCAATCACAGCAAAATCCGCAGTTGTCGATAACTGTAATGAATATACTGATGCTTTGGCAATTGGTGACCACAAAATATTAACCGGGGTAGGGGTAACTATGCTATTTATTGGTGATAACGCTACTGGACTGGATAGAGTATCGACAATATCATATATTACTCTGCTTTCACTTGTTATAGTTACAGCATCGCGTCTGGTAACATCATCAACAGCACAAGCATAAATGACTATTGAAACAACAGACTCTTTTGGACAGGTCATTTCAAGCCGAATATCTTTTGTTTCGCCGGATTTTAATACTGTAGTCTGCCATCCACCGCCACTTACCTGCATGGATATATTATTACCTATCGCGATATCATCAAAATAAGAAATTGTCCATCCATTCAGATTACCGGGACCTATTACTAAAAATGCCTGATCAACAGGACTGTCGTTACGTACCCGCAGATGATAAATTGCCGGAGTACCTTTTGAGACAGATAATGAACGTAACTGGTTATTACCTTTTGTACTGTAAACACGATCACCAACATAAGAGATATCTGTGCTTGTTTTTACCTGTAAATCAGGCTGAATATAATCCAAGGCCCAATTTCCGGTTGTAATTGACTGAGTATCGCTATATTCAGTCCAATTAGCGCCGGACCCGGCACGAACACGCCAATATAATTTCATGTTTCGTGGTGGATATAAACGAACTGAGTTTACAATCAGTGTATCATCAGAAAAAATTAAGTTTTTAAACATATCATCTATTGATATTTCAACGTCGTATTTTGTTGCACCGGTAACTGATGACCAACTGAAAATAGCGGGAACTGCACTTATAACATTGCCGGTTGTAGGTGATAACGGATTAGGGGGAGAAATAGATGTGGTAAATGACCATACGCCACTGTAGTTACTGAACTGCTGTGCGGCATTGCCACTTCGTACATGCCAATAATAACGGGTACCTGATATCAGTGATACCTGTGCACTGGTGGTGGTGTTTGCTGCATCACGATTTACTGCCTGATTAACAACAAGACCGGTAGTGGTGAATCCGGCATCAGTTGAAATCTGTAATGTGTATACTGTTGCTGTGCCGTTATTGTTCCAACTTATTGTTGCGTCAGGACTTATAAAGGCTGCCCCATTTGCAGGTACTGCAAGTGTAGGCACTGCAGGTGGCAGTGTTACAGGTTGTGTCTGTGCCATTACGGATGAACTTATCATCAGTGACAACAAAGATACAAAACAGGCAATTATCGTATTCCGATTGATCATTTTCTGACCTCCAGGTTATTGCTGATATATAGTACCAATTTACAGGTCTATTTTACATTATTTTTTGAGTTTCGCAAAGAAAAAATACAGGAATTGACAAAACTCTCAGAAATTCTTATTATTTTATTACAAGACGCGGAGAGGTGGCCGAGTGGTTGAAGGCAGCGGTCTTGAAAACCGCCGTGGGGGTGACTTCACCGGGGGTTCGAATCCCTCCCTCTCCGCCATTGTACTTCTCTCTATTACTTCATACGCACAAAACACTATAAATGGTGCAAATTAAAATTAGTTCATGTTTTACAGGTATTATTGGAAGATTTCGGCAGCAATCGTTTGAATTCGGAAGAAGTCGATTTTTAAATTTGTTATTTTCACTCTTTATCTTACAAATTTTCAATTTTTAATTTTTAATTTACAACTATTTTCCGCCTCCTCTTGACGTTCTTCGCTCATATCGGTAACCTTGATTCATGCTTGCTAAACGAATTATTCCTTGTTTGGATGTTAAAGATGGTCGTGTTGTTAAAGGCACTAATTTTGTTGCCCTGCGCGATGCCGGGGATCCTGTGGAATTAGCTGCCCAGTATGACCGTGAACGTGCTGATGAATTGGTGTTTTTAGATATTACCGCGTCGCATGAACGCCGAAACACCATTCTGGATATTGCCGCCCGTACTTCTGAAGAAGTATTTATTCCTTATTGTGTTGGTGGTGGCATAAAATCACCTGACGATTTTCGTGATTTACTGAAGGCCGGTGCCGATAAAATTTCCATTAATACCGCCGCTGTGCAAAACCCGTCATTAATCAGCGAAGCCGCCGAGAAGTTTGGCAGCCAATGTGTTGTTGTCGCCATTGATGGGCGATATAACAAAGCAGAAAATTATTGGGAAGTATACCTGCATGGCGGTCGCACCCCAACCGGAATTAATGTCATTAAATGGGCAGAAGAAGCAGAACGTCGCGGTGCCGGTGAAATATTGTTAACCAGTATGGATGCTGACGGCACAAAAAATGGCTATGATATCCCGCAGACACGCGCGGTGGCAGAAGAAGTAGGAATCCCGGTAATCGCCAGTGGTGGTGCCGGTTGTCCGGAACATCTGTACCTGGCAGTTACCGAAGGAAAAGCCGATGCCGCATTAGTAGCCAGCATAACCCACTACGGTGAATATACTATAAAACAGTTGAAAGATTATATGCGCGAACGCGGAGTACCGGTAAGGTAGCTTTATTCAATTACGAATTACTAATTACGAATTACAAATTGTATTTTTGAGAACAATTAAATTTGATTTCATACGATTTCATACGATTGCTGTTGATTTCTTACGATTTCTTACGATTTCTTACGATTTCTTACGATTTCAACCGGAGAATGTTTCAAAGCTTAAGTTGTTTACTTTTATTCGTCAGTTTTTATCTTATTTATTTACCCTTATAAATAAGCCATGTCATAACGAAGTTGCTGGCGTAGACGAATACGATGCTCCATACTACTGCGGCGGTGGTGGATTTTCCTACTCCTGCTGCACCACCTTCTGTATTCAGTCCTATTCTGCATGAGGTTATGGTGATAATTATGCCAAAGACTGCTGCTTTAATTAATCCGCCTCTGATATCGTAAGTAGTTAAGAATTGTGTTGCGGAACTAAAAAACGTTTGTCGCGCTATACCTGCGTCCACTGCAACCAATGCCCCGCCGATGGTGCCGATAACATCGCCAAATATTGTTAATAATGGCACCATTACCAGTGCTGCCAGCAAACGCGGGGTAACAAGATATCGTACCGGATTGGTTGCTAATGCCCGCATGGCATCAATCTGATTAGTAATTTTCATTGACCCTAATTCGGCAGCAAATGACGAACCGACCCTGGCAGCGACTACAATACCTGCAAGGGTAGGGCCACCTTCGCGGGCGATGGTTACTGCTACCAACATTCCCACATATGCTCCCGCACCATACCTAACCATTATCTGTGCGCTTTGAAACCCTAATACTAAACCGAAAAAGAACATGGTTATTAACACAATTGGCAATGATTCAAGACCAACCAATGCCATCTGGTCTATGATACGTTTGTGCGCGCGAATGTTTTTTGTGAAGATACCTAATAAAGCGTCGAGTAACATTACCGCGCCAGTGCCAAATGCACCGACAGCATCCATTAATCCTTGCCCTAATAATGATATAGATTTTGATAGCATGATATAATAATTACTCCCAACAGGGCTTTAATCCTTTTTATTTTAACATAACTTTTGCTTTAGGTCACTTCAACAGGTTCAGCGACAATTGTTAAACAAATTACCCTTATGAGTATAAGTCCTGATTTTGAATGATAACATGAAGTTATAAGATAAAAAAAATCCCCCGTGTGTAAACGGGGGATAATTTATTTTATTGAACCGCGGATGGAAGAATACCCGGATCTTCCGGTAATCCATAAGTAGTTCGTAATTTTTTCTCTGCTTCCCATTCTGAATCTAACCATTTGGGGTCGTTCATACTCTTGGCAACTTCTTTCATATTTACTAAAGCAATTTCGTTACCATTACCATTTTTGGGATCACCGGCAAATTTATATGCCGCAATAGCTTTTTCAAAGGATGATTTAGCTGCTGCCAATAATGTTTCTTTATTCTGTGAATTAGAATCTAATTTTGATTCACCATATAATACAACACCTAATTTTCGATAACAATATGCCAGACGATTCCCTTCGCGTGACGCGCGCCATTTTGTTTCATTAACATTAATGCTTGTTTCATCGTTTGGTGCATCTTTATCTTTAGTGTCTTTATAATCATAGCCTTTATCGCCGGGTCTTAACATAGCAAATTTAAATCCTGGTTCTTTTTCAACATCAGGTATACTTTTACCATTTAATGTTGCAGGTGGATTAACGATTGCTTTTAAGAATGGCAACGCTTTACCATAATCACGTGTTCTATTTAAATGCAACCATGCCAGGTCGAAATAAGGTTGTATTTTATCCGGGTTTTGTGCCAGATCACGTTCGTATACTTTAATTCCGGCACGCATCCATTTTGCTTTTCTCACAACATCTTTTTCTTCAAAGTTGAAATTCCACGCCAGATGCCAACCATAGGTTGACCAAGCTTCCATAAATGATGGGTTAAGGGTTACACACGCGTCTAAAGGTTGTACCATTTTAAATGGCTGGCCTTTATGGAATAACACGTCAGAGTAACTCCACATAATATTTGCCACCATGTATCTTTGTCCGCCCAGCATGGCAAAGATAGCAGGCGTACCCGCACCACCGGAAAAGACTGACTTGAAGAATGTTGCGCCTTCCCCATGTTTGGGGAGATACGGCCATGTTGCCGGATCAGTCATCTTTTCATCAATCGGCCAGCGTATTAAAAACAGTGCCAGCGCGATAATAATCAGTATTAAATTTTTCTTACGGAGCGACTTCATTTACCGCTCTCCTTAAAGTTCACGATAGCTGAAAATAATTGATGCTAAAATAAGCGCAATTATAAGGAAGATGCTACCATTCATAAACGCAGTGCCAATATCTTCCGGCTTAAATTTAACAACATGTTCATTTACTATGGCGTACCGCAGGTCCATCGACTGGAAGTTAGGTAATGCTTTCTGCACCATAATTATCAGGTATTTGGTAGCGCCACTTATTCCTTCACCTTCGGTAAGTTCCTTAATGAAGTAAGAGTAGTTGCCAAGTGCCCACACCACCATGCTGACGATGATTGTACCAATCCAGGACATGAATGTTGAGAAAAATATAATAAGGCTGGATAATACTACTTGCATAAAGTAGAGCATTATAACTGCCATTACCAGACGGGAATCAAATTCCTGGAATTTAACTGCGTATACAATCATTAATAATATCGAAAGTAAACCGGTGGTAATACCGTTAATGCCGGCAGCACCGAAGAATTTGCCTAAGACAAATTGCCATCTGCGCACCGGTTTAGATATTATCGGATAAATAGTACGGTTTTCGATTTCATTAGGTATTAATGTGAATCCGGTAAGGATAGCGATCATCGCTCCTAATACTGAAATTGATGCAAGTCCAGTATCAATAAGCATTTCACGCGCGCCTTTTTCCACTAATGTTGTTGATGTGCTGGCAATAATCATCATCATAGCCAGAACCATCATTACATTTAATACCACACCACGGGTAACGCCTACGATGGTATTGTTTGCTACCAAAAAGACGTTGCGGATGCTTAATGTGAATGCGTGGAATCCACTTTCAGTGGTTGCCGCGCATGGTATTGGTGCTGGTCTTGATACAACATCAGGACAGCCTTTTTCCTCAAGACATTTTGCGTGAACAAAATCTCCGCAGGTTTCACATTTTGTTTCTTCACCTGTCGCGATAATCTCGCTACAGATTTTGCATTTAATTTCGGTGTTATCGGTCATGATGACATAAACTCCGTTCGGTTGATAATGGCGTTAGCCATAAAAAATTATCGTTGCAATTTTGCAATCGTTCTTGTAAGGTCGTCTTCTCCGACAGCAATCAGGAACTGTTCTTCTAATGTCGGTTGCGGGCGGGTAATTTCTACTAATTTTCCACCTGCATCACGCATTTTACCTAAAACTTTATAAACATCGTCCATTTCTTCTGTCAGATATGTGATAACATCACCGTGAATATCAAGGTTGATACCTTCGCTCTTTAAGGCGCCAATGGCATCACGGGTTAAGTCAGTTACTACTAACTGCCACTGTTTGCTTTCCGGAACGATTTGCGCGACAGGACCGGTAGCAAGCAGATTTCCACGATGCAAAATAGCAACGCTATCAGCGACGGCTTCAACTTCTGATAGTAGGTGAGAACAGAGAATGATGGTACGACCCTGTCGTTTCTGTTCTAAAATAAATTGACGTACCTGCACAGTACCTATCGGATCCAAACCGTTTGTTGGCTCATCCAGGATGAGCAACTCCGGGTCGTTTATCATTGTCTGCGCGATTCCGATGCGTTGACGCATACCACGGGAGTAGAAACGAATCATCATATCTGCTCCGCGGTCGTAAAGGTCAACCATTTTCAATAAATCATCAGTTCGCTTGGCGATGATGTCTTTCGATACTCCGCATAAATTGCCGTAATAATGCAACAATTCGCGTCCAGTGAGAAATTCGTAGAAATAAGGTGCTTCCGGCAAATAACCCACGCGACGTTGTACTTCATTGTCGCCCGGTTCACGCCCGAATAAATAAGCTTCACCTTTTGTTGGGTAAATTAACCCTAACAGGATTTTCATCGTGGTGGTCTTGCCACTACCGTTTGGACCCACTATACCGAAAGTTTCACCTTTCTTAATAGTAAGGTTCAAGTCGTTAAGGGCATTGATTTCACGACCGGAAATCAGCTTATACACTTTCTGTAAATTTCTGATATCAACCAGCGGCTGGCTGGCGGCTTCAGTACCTGAAGGAACCATAATAAAATGCTCCCACCCCGTTTTTTATACGGTTAAATGATTACTTGACGGCAAAAATATTTTACCGCCTTAGGTAGTATAAATATCTGCACAAAGAGTGTCAAGTAAATGACCTGACTGATAATTAAGGTTTTGTTAAAAATATAACTTATTTGCGCTAATTTATCAGTTTTAATGTTAAAGAGTTACTCCATCCTTGAATATTGCTATTTCACGAAAATCATTTATTTCGTTTTTAGTTTTACCACCATTTGCGACAGATAAAACATAATCAAAGAAAATTTCCCTGATTTCAGTCATGGCAGTACCGGTAAGCAATTCTCCGGCGTTAAAATCTATCCAATTTGGTTTTATTTTTGCCAGATTATTATTTGTTGATATTTTAATAGTTGGAACAGGTGAACCAAGTGGAGTACCCCGGCCGGTGGTGAACAAAATAATATGCACACCAGCTGCAGCCAACGCGGTTACCGCCACAATATCGTTACCAGGGCCAGACAACAGATTCAAACCATGTTTTTGTAATATACCACCGTAAGGAAGAACATCTATAACCGGGCCAGCACCGCTTTTCTGTGTGCATCCCAGTGATTTTTCTTCCAGTGTAGTAATTCCACCTGCTTTGTTGCCGGGTGATGGGTTATCATATACAACCTGGTCGTGTTTTATATAATAATCTTTAAAATCGTTTATCAGGCTTACACAATTTGTGAAGATATCTTCCGCGGCGCACCTTTCCATTAATAAATGTTCCGCGCCGAACATTTCTGGCACTTCGGTCAATACTGTGGTGCCACCACGGGAAACCAGCATGTCAGAAAACTCACCGGTTAATGGGTTGGCTGTTATACCGCTAAATGCGTCTGACCCACCACATTTCAGTCCTACTTTTAACTTTGATACCGGTAGTGGTTGTCGCATTGCTGTGCTGGCAAAGTCAGCAAGTTCTTTTAGCATCTCCAGGCCGCGTTCGTATTCATCACCTTCGTCCTGGGCAGTGATAAATTTTATTCGTTGCGGGTCGTAATCACCCAACACCTGTTTGAACTCGGCAATATTGTTGTTTTCACATCCAAGTCCGACGATTAAAACTCCACCGGCATTAGGGTGCATGGAGAGATTAGCCAGAATTCGTTGCGTGGTTTTATGGTCATCACCTAATTGCGAACAACCATATGGGTGGGTGAAAGCATGAAAGCCGTCCACCTTTCCGGTAATCTCTTTTTCTGCTAACGATGCCAGTCTTTCCGCGGTTTTATTAACGCATCCGACAGTGGGTATCAACCAAATTTCATTGCGAATACCGACATCACCGTTTATACGCAGGTAACCATCAAAGGTTTTGCCATCATTAATTACCGGCAGTGACGCGCCACGCGGTTTATACGCGTATTCCAGCAATCCGGAAAGGTTGGTGGTGGCATTGTGGGTATGCACATGTTCGCCTATTGATATATCTGTGCTGGCACGACCAATAGTCTCGCCATATTTAATGATATTTTCACCTTTTTTAATATCAATTAAAGCAATTTTATGCCCAACCGGAATGGTGTTAATTGCTGTCAGGTTAATGCCTTCGATATCAAATTTTTCACCGGCAGTAATCTCTTTTAATGCTACTGCTACGCTATCTTTTACATTTATCTTAATTATTTTTGACATCTCTTAACTATCCTGTAATAAAGTTGTAAGTGCCTGACGCATACCGTCCTGCTTTATTTCATACATACCACTTGCAACTTCTTCCAGCAAACCCGGTATTTGTGTCAGGTCGCATCCCCACCATTTTGTTTTTGACATTAGTCTTCTGCAAAATGAATCAGTGTTCTGGTCAGCATTGAACTTCTCCCATGCTTCACTGAACTCTATCAGGATATCAAGATCATCTTTAATAAGATATTCTGCTCCTGCACGTTTACATTTTAACATACCATTATCCACAACTGTTCCCTGATATAGGCAGAATAAAGCGGAAAGGCCGAACGCCAGTGCTGCAGGTATTTTTCCGGTTCTATTTTGATATTCCAATAATGACGGTAATACCCTGACGGAATATTTGGATACCGAATTTAAAGCAATGGATAATAATAAATGCCGGATAAATGGATTACCAAATCTTTCTAAAACATCCTCAGCAAATTGTGATTTTTCGTTTTCCGGTAAATCAAGCGTTGGAATAATTTCGTTAAATATTCCTTTTCTCATGAATTCGCTTATTAATCCATCTTCTATGCTGTCGCGGACAGTTTCTACACCTGCCAGATAGGCCGCCGGTACTGTCATGGTATGGGCACCATTTAATATGCGTACTTTGCGTGTGCGGTACGGTTCCAGATTATTTGTCCAAATTACATTAAATCCACTTTCGGTTAATGGTAATTCATCTTTAACATAATCAGGACCTTCAATAACCCATAAATGGAAAATTTCGCCGGTATCCAATAAATTGTCCTGATATCCAAGTTCAGCACAGAGGCTTTCTGCTTCTTCACGCGGGTACCCGGTGACAATTCGGTCAACCAGAGTAACCATAAACGCGCAGGAATCATTTAACCATGTGGTGAACTCTTCATCAAGTTGCCATAATTCTGCATATTTAAGGACACAGTTATATAACTTATCGCCGTTACGGTCGATTAATTCACATGGAAGGATAATCATACCCTTGTCTTTAGCGCCTTTGAAATACTGGTATCGGTTGTACAACCATGCTGTTAATTTCGCAGGGAAAGAAGATGGGCAGTCAGTGGTAGGTTGAACCTCTTCCACAAAAGCTATTCCAGCCTCGGTGGAGTTGGAAACAATAAAGCGCATATCAGGGTTGGTAGCAGTTTTTAGGAATTCCTGCCACTGGGTATATGGATTAATTCCCCGGCTTACCGCGGTCATTATCTCGCGTTGGTCAATAACATCACCATTTTGTATGCCACGCAGGATTAAGGAGTATAACCCATCC
>CAZNLA010000027.1:0-22041 GCA_964573385.1 uncultured bacterium | reverse complement strand
ACTAATTGCATAAACTTTTTTTTGTAAATTAGTCTGACGAAACTGAGTAATTACACCGGCATTTCACTATTGACGGTGAATAATAGTAATGGTACAATTATTGTTACATACAATAAATGTTGATGTATTTATCGTATTTTGCACGTTATTTGCTTAATTGTCATGTTTTATTAGCCTGTGAATAGTAAATGATAATAATATTCATAAAAGATGCATATTCTGTATGTTGATTATAAAGAAAGGTAATGTTATGATTGCTTATTCTTTAAAATAAGCTATTCAGATATCAGTGGTAACTGATAATTGAAGGAGGTTGTTATGGTTATGTATCGTCATGGTAAAGGGTTCACATTGATTGAACTTCTGGTTGTTATTGCCATTATTGCGGTGCTTGCCGCGATACTTTTCCCTGTCTTCGCTAAAGCGCGTGAGAAGGCAAATCAGACTACCTGTACCAGCAATGTACGCCAACTTGTTGCTTCGGTCTCTATGTGGGCGCAGGACCATGAAGAATCTTTGCCTGCTTACAATACCTGGATGGATGCCAGTGGTGCGAAAGATGATGTAATGAAATGCCCGACAGAACGCGATGAAGGAAAAAGCTACTTTTATGTTGCGGGTTACAACAATGGCCTGCACGAATATCTTTCTAATCGTTCCATGGGTGATTTCAACAGTCCTGACGCGGTACCAATGATTCTGGACCTTATTTCACCATCAAAAAATAATCCCTATATTGAAAATGACCCGAATCAACTGCCGGAAATCCCGATACGTCGGGTAGGATTCCGCCACAATGATGGCGCGATTGTTGGTTTTCTGGATGGACATGTAGAATACCGGATAAGCGCGAATGTTAACAGTGCGTTATTCTCGAAAGCTTTAAATCCAGATTATGCCGTTGTTGACCCGGCATGGTTAGGTAAAATCACCGAAGGTTTTTCTGTCACCAAAAGTTCAGCAACATTACAATCATTATGCAAGACAAATTATAATATCACCCATTTAATTTACCGGACAGGTGTAACCAGTAATGATACTGCCACCGGTACATTGGCTGGCCAACCGGCATTGCCATCGTGGATTGATACCATTACTTCTGTAATTGTCCGTCCGAATAACTATACTGCCGGGTATGCTAATTTAGACGGTGTCGTTTGGGATGGCACTGACAGATTCCCGATATTTGGTAATCAGACATACGGCAGTCCGGTACCGAATGAGAATAGCTTTGTTGTTACCATTACCCCAAAAGCCACAGCGACAACCCGCATGTCTAAGAAGATGGCTTTCATGTGCGCTTCTGGCAATAATACAGGAGTTCGTACTGCAACCCTTGAATATATTACTGTTGGGTCAACAACAACTACTTTTAACAAATCAATTATGACTACATGTCCGTATTGTGCTGGTGATGCTTATATTTTGCCGGTAGAGGCAGGAAAACCGATTATTATTCGTGCTTCTATGTCGATGAGTTCATTGCACATGGGTATGACACTGGCATTTGAGAATTAGTAAGGAGAATATCATGAAAAAAGGTTTTACTTTAATAGAGTTGCTGGTAGTAATAGCGATTATTGCTATACTAGCCGCAATTTTGTTTCCGGTATTTGCCAAAGCGCGTGAAAAAGCGCGGCAAACCAGTTGCCTTAACAATGTTAAGCAATTGGTTTTAAGTGTGAATATGTATGCTCAGGATCATGGTTCCACACTGCCAGTTGGTACCGGTTGGACAGGGTCGTTGAATAATGTTGATAATAAAATATTCGATTGTCCATCCAGTTCATGGGCGGGTACCCAGGCTTCACCGGATTATTTCTTTGTGGGTGGTCCATCCAAATCATTTCTTTCCGGCGCAAAATTAAGCGACGCGGGGTCGCCAAGTGACGCAATTATGTTGGCTGAAATGAAAGCAGGAACAAATGATAAGCCATATGTAAATGACAATGACATTGGCGATTTGGCCATGGCCACGGCAATGTTAGACAAAACAAGGCATTCAAATGGTATGGTTTTAGGTTATATAGATGGTCATTGCGCATTAGTAAGGTCAGAACAGATAAGCGATTACACTCTGGTTGCGTCTGTTGCTGCCGGGTCGCCACTTTCTACAATTCCGGTATCAAATGCGATAGTGCAGAATGTTGATTTGAAAGCTTCATCTGGTGCCTTAGAATCGGCATTATCTACAGGTGGATTTTCAAAAATCCTATTTTCAAATACTGGTGTCGCCATGTTCCCGACTGGTGTAACCCAACCTGCTTGGATGTTTTATACACCGGTAGCAACAGTAACCAGTGGTACAATTTATACTGGTAGCACCAATGTTGCTGGCATGATGAGCGTCGCCGGGTCTAATCGTTGGGGTTTGGCATCATGGTATTACAACAGTGCATGCGTAACTAATATAACATTCACCCCTAAAGATTCATTTTTACATAAAGTAGCAGTTATCCTGGTTTCTAATCCTGGAAATTCCCAATTAGTTAATGGTTTAATGAAAGGCACTTTGAAGACTGTAACCTACGGAAGTGGCGCGACAGCAAGAGTTGTGACATTAAACAAGGACCTGGCAAATACTGCAGACCCGGCAACCGGTGGTGATCAGTCATGGTGTATGGGAACATATAATATCATGTATCTACCGGTATCTGCCGGCGAAGATGTTACCATTACTCTGGCAAATACCACATTTTCCGGTGCAATGTATCTTGCATTTTAATTAATTATATATAATTCCGGTTATGTTTAGGAACAGGCAATTATTCGGTATAATTTTATATCACTGAATAGTTGCCTGTTCTTTTACTTAATAAAAGTGACCGCAGGATATCAGTCTTACAGTTCATATTATTGACAATTATTATATGATTTTGTACAATAAAAGATATAAGGAACGTTCCATGTTTCTTGAAAAGGTGGTATAAATTATGAAAAAAAGTAATCATTTAAAAGGCTTCACTTTAATTGAATTGTTGGTTGTAATTGCCATTATAGCCATACTAGCCGCAATTCTATTCCCGGTATTTGCGAAGGCACGGGAAAAAGCAATGGCCACTACTTGTACCAGTAATCAACGACAGATTGCTGCGTCAATGATGATGTATTGTCAGGACCATGAAGAATCATTCCCTACAGCTACTGCTTTGTGGAGTAGCCTTACTCTGGATCCCGGGGTAATGATTTGTCCGACCAAAGGGCAGTCCTATCCGAATGGATATGGCATTCCGAGAGCTTTGGCTAATTCATCATTAGGTAGTTATGACGATCCGCTTAATGTCGTTCTTTCAGCAGATGCGACAATTCCAACCTCAAACTTTGACAGTACTATTTCCAATTGGGGTGATATCGAAGCCCGTCACGGCAATACATTTATCTATTCATGCCTTGACGGTCATGTGGGTACATTCCGTACTTCCAAGTCTACCTGGGATGCTGCGGTATCAAAACTTATTTTAGGCAGTCCGGCGTGGTCAGTGACATTGCCATTAGACAAAGATCCAAATCAGGTACTTTATTATAGCGATGTGACAAAATATGGTACTGCCGGTTACTATTTCAGTCATGCTTCCTGGACTAATAATATTGTCACCTTAGTTCCATCATGGGCAAGTGGGGTGTTGAATCCTACCCTGACTGACAGCACCAGTGCCACTACCGTAATTTCTTCGGCTACATTCCCCAATTCATCAGATACATATCAGACCTACCCATATTTCAAGGTTAAAATTGCGAGTGTAACCCAGAACAGTGGAAAATTCGGATATTGGAATGGGCATAATACCGTACAATTCGATTTGCCGATAACTGTAAAAGATATGACTACTCATTACGCCATGCTGTTATTTGCGATGCGCAATGACGGCGGGTTGCCAGGGGTGACATTCAGCGCGACTGATGGAGGAAATGGAAATACTGTTTCAACAAAAATGATATTATTTGATGGCAATCCTATGCGCGGTCAGGTCAGTTTTCAGGCCGGCGCGCCTAATACAGTGATTAATCTTAGTGTAAAGTTCAATACTCCGCTTAACGGCAATGGCGTCATGGGGATTTTGTTAGATTAATACTAAACGTGGTATCGTCAGATAACCTCATTAAAAAAGGAGAAAATTATGAAAAAATTATCAATAGTCAGGGGATTCACTCTTATCGAGTTACTGGTCGTGATTGCCATTATTGCCATCCTCGCTGCTATACTTTTCCCGGTATTTGCCCGCGCACGGGAAAAAGCACGCCAAAGCACATGTATGAGCAATCAACGTCAAATAGCAATGGCCGCGCATATGTATGCCATGGACCACAATACCACCATGCCGCCAAAGGAGACTTTCTGGTCTGACATTAAAATCGGCAATGAAGTATTGATATGCCCATCTTTAGGTAAAAATGTTACCAATGGATATGGTTATAATGCTGCCATGGATAATTCATCACTCGGATCTATTTCCGATCCTTCTGCTACAGTTCTTACCGGAGACGCTCTCCCCAGCGTCAAGAATATCCTTAATACCTCTGTAGATCTGGGAACACCTCACAGCAATGGTTTTCTCGTTTCGGGTGTTGATGGGCATGTATCATACTGTGCATTGAAAACGACGAATGGAGATGCGTTGGTACTGGCACGATTTAACCCTTTAGTTGCTGCCTGGTCGGTATCAATTCCATTGGCAACTGCACCGGTAATAACTGTTGTCAGCGGAAAAAATACCGTAGATATAACCAAATATGGGACCCAGGGATATTATCGTCAATACAATAGTGGTTATCCCGCGTGGAGAATGCCAGGTTGGATTGGTAATACTACATTTTCTACGATTGCTTATGATGGCAGTGGCAATAAGATTGTAAGTGCTTCAAGTAACTGGGATACCTGGCCGACATATTGCCAATTCATTGGAAAGTATGGCACTACAACACAGACAGAAGCCCGGTACTATACATGTGGTACAGCAAAAGTTTATGAGGTATCTTTAACTGTCATGGACCAGAATGTCCATACAGTATTAATACCGATGGCATTTCACAGTGGAAATGATAATAGTATTACCATTCGGGCGACAGAAACGAGTAACCCAACTAATACCGTCTCCACAACCATGACTTATGCCGCCCTACCCGCATATGGTCAGGTTTCATTCCGCGCATCTCAGCCTAATTCCACTATCGTAATACGCGAAGAGTTCGGAAGTGCCCAGGGGTGCAATGGACTGTGGGGATTATTATTTGATTAATATTGGTTTTAGATGACTTTAAAATAAGGATAGTAACCTGAAATATGGTCACTATCCTATTTTTTTGAATAAAGAGATCATCCTGAAAATGAAATATGGTATTGTAAATACATTACCCTTACAATATAATTTTACTATATACAGATAATGCTACCCATGCTAAATTTAGTCTGATATGTTGGAGAAGATATGAATATCCCTGGTTTTCGGGTTGGTATAGATTTTACTCTTGACGAAAAACAGTTGTTAAGTGGGGTTTCTGTTTGTTCATTGGGACGCGAATTGCGACATGAAGACACAACGCATATAAATAAAAAAATGTCCGTATATGTGTTGTGTTATTTACATGAAGGACAGGCAGAAATGAGCATTGATGAAGATAGCTTTACTGTAAACGCAGGGGATTTAGTGTTATTTCCACCGGGTAGTGCGTCAACTCAGCGACCGGACCCATCTGGTCCCTGGGATTGGTATTGGGTGGCGTTAACCGGACCATTAACCAAAGAACTGGTAAATTCCGTCGGTTGGACGCCGGGCAGCATGCCGGTTCATATTGGAAATGGTACAAGGTTCATCAGCTTTTTTTACGAAATGCTTGCTGCCGCGGCAATTTCACCGTATGGTTGTCATCAGGTTCACGCGCTTGGGTATAATTTGCTCAGTCATTTGGCACAATATTGCCATGATAAAATGTCCGGTATTTCTATACTTCCCATGCTGTCTACATTAGAAATTATGAGTTATTTTGCCCGTCATCTGCCGGAACCATTAACATTAGACCAGGTTTCAGAAGATTTTAATTTGTCACCGGTTCATTTTGTCCGAAAAGTGCGGGAAATAACCGGATACTCGCCTATGCGCTTACTAACCCGCATGCGGTTGGACCGGTCAAAAGCGTATCTGCGTAGCGAATTGCATATTAATGAAATAGCGACTGCGGTAGGTTTTAATGAAAGCGGATACTTTTCCCGTATATTTAAAAAAGAGTTTAGCTGCAGTCCCCAACAATTTCGCCAGCAATTTACGGTAAAACAGGGGGAGTAATATAATTAGAATTTCACAGAGGTCACTGAGTTTGTTAAAATGACCATATATGAAAACTGTTTTTCTGTATATTTGGGTCACGTGTGGGAAAATGATTGTATTATACATTAAAGTTGCATATTTATTGTCTTGATTATATTGTAAAGCAGTGTGATAATGATTTCATGTTTATGTTGAAGGAAGATACTGATGAATAATAATTCGCGAAAAATAGATCGCATTGCCGCAGTTGGTATCCCATTTAAGCGTTATCGGTTTGGCGAGGACCCGGGTGAATATTTTGCCCGCATAGAATCACAGGTTGAAAAGATGAAACGCGCGGGCACCACCCATCTCCTGATAAATGAAGCACCTTGTGCTTTACCGCGTATTCTTGATCCGCGAAATGGGTATATGCAGTTTTTTGAATATGGTTATTGTTTAGACCAGTTTGTCACCGTAAGTTATAATCGTGATATTTATTATGAAAAGGTTAAGTCGTTAAACCGCGAATTAATGCTGGCACACGCAGACCTGGCACGCCGGTATGGTTTTCGTTGTTATATAATGTGTCTGGAACCTACCTTTATGCAGGAAGCAATGTTTGAACGCTACCCACACTGGCGTGGTCCGCGGGTTGATAATCCGGATTGTTCTCACCGTCCTATTTACGCGCCATGTGTCCATCTGCCCCAGGTGCAGGATTATTATCGGCAAATGATGAAGGCAATGCTGGAGTTAGTGCCGGAAATTGATGAAGTTCATATACCGACAAATGACACCGGTGGTGGATTCTGTTATTCAGAAGGTCTTTACGCGGGGTCTAATGGTCCCCGGCATTGCCGGAATATTTCACCGGGACAGCATGTCAGGGAATTTGCCACGGCTTTGCTTGATGGTGGACGCGAAGTGAATCCGGATTTTCGGGTAGTCATGACTTCCGGTTTGTCACCGAAAGAAAAGAAAGAACTTGTTATCGGTGCCAAAGAAGGTATCTGTTCGTCTGCATATGGCGCGTTTGCCTGGCAGGGAGGTTTGGAAGATTATTGGGCAACCATGGCGGTTGGTCCAAAGATATTTAATAATGCTGACCTGCGGCAACAATCCAGAAAATGGGCATACGATGACCTGCTGGAACGTTATAAAATACTTGATTATAACAATGTGCTTATTTACGCGGCGTATACCCCGTTGTATTATCGTTATGATGACCCCAGACCATACGAAACACACCGTATAATTTGCGATATAATTGAAATGGGGGCGAAAAATCTTATTGGCGGCGCACCCGGTGGCAAATATAGTATTAACGGGGCAGTTATGCGACGCGCTTTTGAATATGGGCGTGAGAATACCGACAATTTATTACATGACATTGCCACTGACTGGCTTGGTAAAGATGGTCCAGTAGATGATATTATTGAGTTTTGGGGTATAACAGACGCGGCATCATCAAGTCAACCAATGCTGGCGGAATCCGGACATGCGATATGGAATCAGAATTGGATTATGAACATGCCACTTGTTCCGGATGAAAGTAAATTAAAAGCTCATGATTTAGCCTATTTTACCCGGGTTACCGAAGTTGATGAACAAAAAGTAGTTGATAAGCGCGGTGGTGTATGGGGATATTTAAACTATTCCCAACAGGATATCGATGGCTATATACAACAGTTTGAATCCTCCACATTACCGCTTTACCGGAAGGCAATAGAGTTAATTGAAAAATGCAGAACTGCTCCGGGATTGTCTGATAACGCAATAGATTGTATTGATGAACAATACAATGTTATAAAGGTTGTCTACAACGCGCATAACATGGTTTATTTATGGTTACAAGCCGCAAGGCATAAACTATCACATCTGCATACGCCGGATGGTTCAATGCCATTTACCGATATAATAGCCAGGATGATGACGATGACAGCACCGCGCAATGCCAATGGCTTGGTGCCTGTTGATGAGCCAATTTGCAATGCGGATGAACAGGATTATTGTCGGATAGAATTAATGAAACAACATTATAATGACACCATAGTCCGGGTGGATGTCAGTGATGTTCCGCGCCGAAAACATCCCGGTATATCAGGTTTGGGTTAACAATTTAATAGCGAAAGTACTGTAATCATAAATTTCTGTATTGTAAATTAGTTGTTCGTACAATATAATATCTCTATAAAAAGATGTTTAGCGTTTAACAGGTAAAATAACTGCAAACCCGGGGAGTAAAAAATGGAAAAAGTTAAATGGTTGGCAATTATCAATGTAGTAATTGCATTATGTGTGACAGCAATATTTGCTGAAAAGCCACAGGTTATTGCCGGCATTAAATATTCTGCGGTTCCTGCTGACGGCAAGATTACCATCACTGATTACGGTTATCGTGATTGGTCGGCGGAATTGCTGCATTATAATGTTGACACCAAAATTTTCAAACCGGGCAAGGTTGTACTGCGGGATGAAAAAGGTGTGGAAGTGCCATGCCAGATTGACGGTAACGTGTTGTCATTTGTCACCGGATTGGGGAAAGGTAAAAAGGTTGTTTATACATTGGGAAATGGCAAACCAGATGCCAAATTATCTACCCTTTCATTGAAAAAAGTTGGTGATATGCTGGAAATTGGCAACGCGCAATTCACGGTGCGGGTGCCGGCGGTGAAAAAGAAAAGCTTTAAAAAACCGGTTGCCGCCGCGACAGTGCCCGCGCCATTATTGGGTTGGCAGAATGTTGGCGGTCCATGGATGGGTGGGTCACGATTCATAACGGACCGAACGGTAAGCGGATATAACATGGCAATATTGCAACAGGGTGTTGCAAATATTATTTATGAAGCGCGTTACCAGTTTGTACCAAAGGGTGAATATGTATGTCGCATTCAGGTTAGCCCTGGTTTGGACCGCGCGGAAGTAACCGAAGAGTTTGATTTTAACGCGATTACTAAAGGACAGGATTTTCTGTTGCTTGATTTTAACGCCGGATATACCCCGGCGACATTAGGTTGGGTAGCTGGGGAAGATGGCCATATTGAGCGTTCTGACTACACAAGTACCATAGCCGCCAAGTTAAAAGACGGTACAAATTCTCCAGCACCGGTAGGTGGTGCCGGTGTAACACCCATGCCGCCGGTACCAGAAACCGGTATGGTGTTGCTGAACAAAATACTTGCCGCCGGCAAATGGGGTGGCAATAAAGGTGGCGTTGAAATACGTGGTCCGGCAGAGAAAAACGCGGTACCTGCAATTCGCTGTTCGTTAATACCGTTGCATACAGGTGCGTGGCGACGGGCGATGGCACTTACCGTATGGGGGAAACAAGGCGCGGGAATATTGGCAGCATTACCAATAAGTGTGCGTCCGGTAACATGGTATACCGAGGTAACCGATGACATTTCTCCTTTTTCTTCTCACGAGCATGACACCGGGATAAAAGATAGTTACGGACGTCGCCAATGGGCATTATATTTTGGGGATAAACCAGACAACCAGCAAAGCACTGTCGGTTATATAGGACTGGATAATTTTAAGGAATGGGTATTGGACTGGCCGGAAACAGCGAAAGCCACTGATTATCCGCGGGCATGGATTACACCCGCAGGTGTGGCAAGGTTAAAGAAATCGTTGGCACAACACCCGGATAAAACATTGTTGTCAAAATATTACATATTCAGTGGACAGACAGAAGACGCGGTGAAAAGCGGTAATAGCTTTATAAATGGCATGCTTGGACAATTTAATTACCTTGGCGACTGGACCGTTTACGGTTTGTCACATTATCGCCAAAGCGAATCACTTACCGGTACATTATCGGCAGAAGACGCATTGGCATGCCCAAATCTGCCTGCGGATTTACGTTTGCAGATACGCCGGATATTGGCGGTCGGTGCATATCTAATGGCAAATCCCGACCTTAACCCGCGCGGTGTCGGCGTGCATCTCGGCAACAATAATATGTCTATCAACCGCACATGTGCCCTGGCATTTTTTGCCGGTTTGTTGCCCGACCACCCGATGGATGAATATTGGATGGGACAAGTAACTGAGTTTGTCCGGTATAAACTTGGTATTTACATAACTCCCGACGGCGCGGCACTGGAACCACCGACATACCAGTTATATGGACCATTACGCTTTATGGACGACGCCGCAACCATTATCCACAATACCGGTGGTCCGGATTTAGCGCCATATATAGCAAAAAATGTTCTTTATCTTGCTAATCTCAGCATGCCCGACCCGCGTATTGATGGTCGCAGAATGTTACCGGGGATGGGGAACAGTGCGAATATGTTGGAAAGCATATTCGGGATAACCCTGACAACCACTGAACGGTATGACCGCGATTTGGCCGGACAGATGGCGATGATACATAAACGCATTTGGCCAACCGAAGCGGTGGCGGAACTGTTGGCCAATAGCCCGGTGAAAGCATTACGTTACCTGCCGGATATTGCGGAGAAAAACACTCCGCTTACCACCACTATTATGCCGGCATACGGCGTGGTATTCCGTGCGCATTTCGGTTCGCCGGATGAAACCGGTATGCTATTCCGCGCCGGGATAAACTGGGGACACTGGGATACCGACGCCGGTAATGTTGTTTTATACAGCAAAGGCGCGCCATTATCCCCCGGAACCGGGTACCAATATTATGGTGGTGCCGGGTCCGACAATAACGTAATTTATCACAACCAGGTAAAGGTGGGACAACACGACCTGACCGAGGTATTTGGCCGGGTTGATGATGCCATTACAGATTATGGTTTTGGCCAGAGTGCAGATTATGCGACATCAAGCCGTTATTACCCGGCAGATATATTCGCAGATGGTAAGGGAGAGATGAATTGGAACCGCCATGTTCTCTTCCTTAAGAGTGATAAACCGGAAGGTGCTAATTATTTTGTAATGCGCGACACTTTGCCAGGTGGTAAGGACCGTCCAAGTTGGTGGACATGGATGAATCTGGATGGTGCAGATAAAATAAGCGTCGAAGGAAAAGCGTTTGACCCGGCAACAACACCATACAATAAACAGGTTCCGGAAGCGCAAATGCCAACGATGACCGGCAATAACCTGGAAATGAAAACAGCATATGGCGCAGGCACACATTTCTGGTTTGCTGGTGAACCGTTACCTATCCGTTTACGATTAACATGGGATTATGGCCAGCAAACCCGTCTGGGTATGAAAGCCGGACAATTCCCCAAATTGACACAGAAAGAAGTAAAGACCACTGTTGAAGCTATCGCAAAACCGGGAAAAGATTATTACTACGTCGTTTACCCCCATAAAGACGCGGAAGCGGTACCGCCATGTGCCGACCTGGGTAATGGCGGAATTAAAGTGACAACGCCGGAAGCGACAGATTATATATTCATCAGTGATATCCCGCTTAATTTCAACGCCGATGGCATCACCTTCACCGGAAGGGCAGGCGCACTGCGAATTTTCCCCGACCGGGTAGTATTTTGCATGAATAGCGGCAGTGGCAGCATCGGTTACAAAGGTCACATCTTCACCGGCAACGGCCCGTTTGAAAAAACAGTGAAATTGATAGACCTGAAAGCCGGAAATTACCCGGTGAATATCACCGATGAAAAGAAGATACTGTCGGCAAATATCGGCGGCGGAATAACCATCTGTGGCGAAGGCCAATTCAAAGGAACACAGGACGGCAAAGCAATCCGCATCACCACCGATGGCCGTGCCAGAGTGTTGTATGTAACACGACCAAGTTGGATATGGCAGCCATATTACCTGGTTGATGGCGTTAGCTGGATGGCAAACTGGACCGACTACCCATCCAGCGGCTGGGGTGCGTATAAAGACACCAATCTGATGGCCATTTCTGTCCCCGCTGGCAAACATGAGCTGGTGCTGACAAACCAGGTTCACCCATCAGTCTGGACACGGCAATTTGTACCGGGTATATCGGGGGTTGTGAAATAGTGATATCATGGTAACAGATATTTATCTTGATTTAAGAATGATATAAATAAACCAGATATTTTGTTAATAATGCCTGACTATATGCGGACACTGCAAATCCATGAAATATCGGGAGGTAATTAAAATGAAGGCGATATCTATATTTCGCTTGGGGGTACTGAGCGTTCTATGCGCTTTAACAAGTTATTGTGTATTCGCACAAGATATAGCAATGACTAAACGAGTTGATCAAGCAATGGAGGCAGTACGTCGTGGTAATTTTTCATTATCCGATAACTTGAAGAAAGACGCGGTTACTGCCATTCTTTATCTTGCATCATATGCAAGAGATAAAAATGAAAATATAAGGGTGGTTGTTGTAAACATAGTAAAGGAAGTGAAGTCACCTGAAGCATTGAAATTGTTAACAACAATGGTCTCTGATACAGACTTAGCAGTCGCAGAGAGAGCTTCAAGTTCCATTTACGATAGTTATTCTCGCAGTGATATTCATATCACAGGGGGTAATCAGTTAAAAGCCAATTTACTTATTAATCTGCATGAACATGTCAATATTGCAAAGGCGATACTATTGTTGTCATGTTTTTCTGATGATAAAGCGGTTGGCGAATCTTTGCGAAAACATCAAGCTCTGCATTCGACAATGCGAACGAAGTTTAAACTTTCTGATCCGCTGGTAAGTTTGCCTTTCGCTATTGATATTGCATTAGTATCTTTCGATGACAGTAAAGCGATTGAGAATATACAACAGATTATCAAGCGGGGTGATATCCCTGAAATAATATTTATAAATAATGCATTAGGATCACTTTATAACAATACGATACTAATTCAATTAATCGAATTGCTTAAGGACAAACGTAAAGCAAAACTTGCTGGACCTTCTGGTACAAACTATAGTGTTCTTGTCTGCGATCTTACTTTGGAAGCAATGGTATTAAAAACAAAAGTAGAAATTGGACTTGATCCCAAGAAATTTCGAGGACTTACCAGATACTCAGATACTGTGTTAAGCAATGCTTATCGAGAATTGCTAAAATATTATAAGGTAAATGTTAGCATTAAATAATAATTTCCCAATTAATACAAGATTAAGTTCAATACGGTACTCTTGAAACAAATTCACAGTCATCCCATAGGATTTAAAATATTTGCATAATAACGGATTCAACAGGTACATTATTTAAGTAAAAAGGGAGTAAAAAAAGGACATACTACTCAATAAACAGAACAAGGGTGTTAAGACGCTATTGACAATTTATTATACTACTTGTATTATTTTATCAATATGTCAAGACTTGTGCGCATTATAATTCCAGGTATGTCTCATCACGTCACACAGAGAGAAAATCGACGTCAAGATGTTTTCTTTACGCCGGATGATCGTTGCGTGTATCTCACCTACCTGAAAAAATATTTTACCCGGTATAGATTGGATATGGCAACCATATTACCAGGTGGATGGCGTTAGTTGGATGGCAAACTGGACCGATTACCCCGCCAGTGGTTGGGGTGCGTATAAAGACACCAACCTGATAGCCATCTCTGTCCCCGCCGGCAAACATGAACTGGTGCTGACAAACCAGGTTTACCCATCAGTCTGGACCCGGCAATTTGTGCCGGGTATATCGGGGGTTGTGAAATAGGGGTGAAGAAATTATAAACGTTCATTAATTCCTAAAAACAATTAATTCGATAGCCCACGGTAACGCCGCTGGGTAAGTTTACAAATAAAATCCAACGCTCTTACAGAGCGTAATCTTTGTGATGATATCAAGTCCCAGCGGCGTTGCCGTGGGCTATCGAATTAATAGATAAAGGAATTAACGAAAAGATATGTAAAATACTATGGGGGAGATGTCCTCATCTCCCGCGATAGAACCGGTTAAAGAATATAAAAAAGCGTAGCAACGACCTTTTTCTTGTGCAGTACGATATTTGAATAGTTATTTTGTCGCCAAACCCATCTAATTTCTATGAAACAGGTATCGTCGCGGGAACACCTAACCATAATAAATTGTACAAGTTTAAGGGTAATGAATGCCTTGAAAAGGCATTTTAATGAGTAACCCCAGGCGTCAGCCTGGGGAAGGAACAGACAACAAAAATGAGCCTTGTAAAGGCGACTTTATGAACGCACCTCTCCGAGGCGCAGTCAATGTTATGGTTTAATCCCCAGGCTGACGCCTGGGGTTACTCATTATGTCGCCACTCCGTGGCTAATATATATTGAAAACTGGAGAAATCGTATGAAGTCAGTTGAAGTCGATTTTATTATAATTATCAACTCAGTGAACTTAATTTAATCCTGATGGGACAGACACCTTCCTGGCTTCGCCACTCGGTGTCAGTCCCTGATTGATGTTCTTCCCCTCTCCTACGGGGTGGGGCTTTTGGGGAATTGCAATCTATAATTAGAAAAAAAGTTTTGCAATTTCCTCTTAAATATGTCACTTTAATTGCGTTATTCCACTATTGCCGTACCCCAATTTGCTGGTTCCATGCGGGTTTCACTGGGGACGTCATAAATTATCATGGTCAATGGGCTGTTATTCCAGATATATGCCCGTTGTGCCACTGCATTTCCGCTGGCGTTGCCGAATCGGTAACCGAAATCAAGACGTTGATTACTAACGGGATTCAATATTAATCCGATAGCAGTAAGTGGAATGCGCACCACAGCAATAAAGCCACTTTTTGTTTTTGTATAATCCATAGTAACAGGAATTTCGATAACTTTATCAAAAACTTCTTTGCCGGTTGGTGATTGTAATACCACTGGTTCACCATTAAAATTGGCCAATTTCTTTATATATGCCATACATACCGGTTTTCCTTCCTGCCGGGTGATTAACAGACGCATATCGCCAAGGTTTGCTTCTTTTCGGTCTGCTTTTGCTAACGGGTCAGTCTGAAGTTCAATATCTATGACATTGCCACCTTTGAAAAGCAGCTGTTTTTCTGTGATACTGTTTATTAATTCATTTGGACTGGTCACGTCATAACGCACCACCATGTTTTTCTCGTCATATCCGGAAGATACGCTGAACTTTCTTCCTTCATCTACTTCACGATTTACTGTACTTGCGGTTGCCCAGTCAAGCCCCGCCATACGATGAATAGTAAGGTTTTGCGTACGGGATTGCTGGCTAACATAAGCATCACGCGCGTCTTTGCTAATTTTTACGTCTTCAGCGGTAATATCGTATTTGCCGGTAAAACGTTGCATTGACTGCAAACCTGTAATTTCGTTTACACGGCCGTCAGTATCACCTGCCAGTAACAAGTAACGCCCATCTTTCGTCTTCAGGAACTCGCCAGAGAAGAATTCAGCGAATATAGTATTATTTCCCATCAGACCAAGTCGCTGGTCATTCATGATTTTATCAACATATAATCCATCAGTTGTAAGAATATCCACCGTACCAAAGTAGCACTGGGTGGCAATAAATTCGCCGCCTTTACCGCAAATTAACTGGGTGCCAAACATTTCTCCTTTTTTAGGAATAGCTTTTCGCAATGCCCAGTGCATGCTGGTCCAATTGTTCCAATATCCCCACAAGTGGTCGCCGTTGCCAGAAAATTTATTGAAACCGGGATAGAGCATTTCGCCATTTTTCCCAATTTGCAATCCACCCAACATATAAACAGAATCTTCATCAGCATAACCTGCGACTGTAACTACCTGTGAATCTTTAATAGCCTGACCGGGTCCATAACTATCTATTTTTGTCAGGTCATATACCGGCACACCATTTTTATGAATCATTACTGGTTTTAGACGAAATGCCAGTACTGAGCCATATTCTGTACCGCCATACAGCGCAAGATTGGTATCAAAAGTTGCTCCCCAGTAGAAATTACCCAATGCATTTGGGAATAGCTCTTCTTTTTCGATTATCATATTTCCATTCAAATCGCTCCAGAAAAGCTGCCCGGGTGAACCCTGGTTGATATATTTCAGCTGACGTTCTTTCACTGCCTTGGGGTCGTCCCATGCTTTCTTCCAATCGGCGAACCAGGGGTAATCCTTCAATGAATTCATCGCAATCATACCACCAACGAAAACAAACTTGTCTCCCTGACGCATTAATAAACCTGTTTTGTCTGCTCCCCTGATATAAGCATATTGCCTGCCATTTTTCAGCGTAATGGGGTGGCGTGGGCATACAGCAGGCTCGCGCAGTACCGTCGCTTCCGGTCGCCAGGTGCCTTTGTCCAGATTAACTTTCCACTGCACACCGTGGCAATATACCCGGGTGGGGTCTGTCGGATCCATTGAGGCATAAGTGCTGTAATGAGAACCACCGAAAAACTCTGTAATCAACCTACCGCTTTTCGCGTTCCACACGCTGAACCGTTTCGGATTATGGTCCTGTTCAGCAACCCATAATTGTCCTTTTCCATCTATCGCCAACCCGATTGGATTATAAACACCACGTTCACCATTCCACTTACCAATGATGGATCGTCCGCCAACTTTTCCTATGACGCGCAGATATTTACCTGTCGAATTGAACACGGTGATATTCTGCATTTTCCCACCATTGGCAACGTAGAGATTGCCTTTAGTATCGACAGTCAGTGCCTGCGGGGTATCAATATTATTGTCAGCAAAATCGCTGATTTTACCATCTGCCAGTGAGATGACAACTACTTTTGTGGCAAGAATCGCATAAATTTCATTTTCACCCCGCTGTGCAATTGTTCCCAGTTGTGGTTGCCCTTTGCCGGCGTCGCCGATCAGTGTTAATGTTTTCTGTACCTGTCCGGTCTTTTTATCGAATATCACTATGCGGTTATATTGTGTTTCGGTATCCAGTTTCGGGTCGCGCTCTGTCATATACCATGGTTTTGGCGTCCAACCGGGGAATGCTGCAATCAGCATATTTTTAATAACTGCCAAACCTGCAACTTCCATTTTTACTTCTGCCGGTATCTGTGCCCGTGGCACATCGCCATCAAATTTCACATGCATTCCGGTATCCAGCCTGGTGCGGATAAGTCCTATCTGACCGTTTACGCCTCCATACAAATAGCCATATTCGCCATCGCTTATGAGGCTGTTATTATGCACATCGTAACGTTGTCCCCACTGTTTATTGCCATTTTTGTCAGTGCCAATATAACCCCATCCAGCCTCGCACCCATCCCAACCGAGAAGCATGTGGTCGCCGGCAAATGCCACTGCACTGGGTGCTCCGTGGTCAGCCCCCCAAGCACCGGTGCCATCAGCAGTCGGAAAAGGAGGATTGCCAGAATTATGTACTGATAATTTGTGTTTCACTTGCAACGGGTCATGTACCAATGCTTTCCAGTTATATTTCCCTGCTGGCAATGGTGACCCATTATCTCCCAGTCCATCCCATGTTTCAGTTACTGTGCCCGCTTTGCGTGGTTGAGATATTACAATATGTCGTACCGGCGTATTTTTTTCATTTACCAATGCCACTGTAACCAGGCCATCCTTGGTCAAGTTATATGTGAACTTCAATGGTGTTGGTGGTGAAACTTTCACATTAGACTGCTGCTGCATAAGGTTGCCGTTGGGTGAAAAAATCAGTTTCCCCCAGCAGCCGGTCTCCTGAAACGCGAACCCGGGGCGACACTGCAGTCCATTGGCAACTCCACCCGGTTCAATAGCCGACCCATCAGGAATAGCCCAATGCACCTGGCAGGTGGCGGCAGTAAGGTCGCCGGCTTTTAATTTATAGGTATCGCTCAACACTTTCCATGGTATGCGGTATGTCAGGGAATATCCTGTTTTATCCGGTCGCAATTTATAAGCCGCCTGATACACATCATTCGGCACAATTCCATCGCGCCATTCAGGTCGTAAATTTTGATACTTCATTCCGTATGCCAACTGCAATACTGGTTTCTTTTCTGCACTATAATACCAACACAGCAAATGCACAATTTGATCGGTGGGGTCGTTTTTAGTATTAAAAGATGATGCATTACCGGGGAAAGTCGGTTTTAGATAAATGCGGAATTGCATCGCGTCACCGTTCCACCCGCGCGCGGCATCTGTCACCGGATCATGTGCGTTCATCATAGGGGTGGCATCGGTAATGTCAACACCCAGGTACAGCGCATCCGCATCATACATAACATACATTTTCGCGTTGCGTGTTACCCGAGTCTCCGGGGTGGCAAACACATCAATCCCGCCGGATTTATCCCATTTCCCCAACTCCCCATCAATTGTCAGACCAGTTACAGATGGTACAGCATACATTCGCGTTGCCATTGAGGTGTTGCCCTGGGCTGATGCTATAGTAATAAAGCAGCAAAATAACATCATGAAGAAAAGCTGTTTCAAAATAACCCGATATTTCATATTAAATGTTCCTTATAACAGACGTAGCAGAACCGGACATAATTATATTTTATGACATAAAAGAAACAATAAAGTTTCTGAAGAGGATATTATTTATAGACATATATATTGTTTATATTATTAATATTTCGTCATGGTGAGAATGTTTAATATATTATTGACGGGATTTTCGCTTTAAAAGGAAAATATGCTTTAAACGATTGCTTTGACAGGCTTAGCGACCGGGCACTGAACCTGTCGAAGTACCCTTAAGCGAAAGCCCAGTATTGATATAGTAATTTTTTCTTAACAAAAATTTGATGGATTTATATTGATGTATTTGTAATAAAATTATATAATTTACTATCCACATAACCTTTTGGAGGTATAGCATGTTTACACAAAAGAAGAAAAATGGTTTTACACTAATTGAACTGTTAGTTGTAATTGCCATTATTGCCATTTTGGCTGCGATTCTGTTCCCGGTTTTTGCACGTGCGCGTGAAAAAGCGCGACAGAGTACATGTACCAGCAACCAGCGACAAATTGCTGCATCTGTTGCAATGTACGCGCAGGATCATGAAGAAACATTACCAGCATCCAGCACTGTCTGGAGCGATATTAAAACTGATCCCGGTGTATTAGTATGTCCTACATTAGGAAAAAACACTCCTATAGGCTATGTATACAGCAATAGAATAGCCGGTCAGTCATTGGGGAAGCTTGATGACCCGACAACATGTATCATCACAGGCGATGGAGTAAAAGATACTGTTAATAACGTCGCGCTTAAAGCATCTTCAGTAGAAAAACGTCACAGCGGGTATGCAATATGCAGTTATGCTGATGGCCATGTCGGCACTAATAACAATGTTGTATTGCTGCCGGCACTGGAATTGCCGGTGAAGACTAATCTTGCGTATTGGATGAAAGCAGATGCAATTACTGCTGCAACAGGTTCAGTAGTTAGCACATGGGCTGGAATTGACCCGGGTAATACCGGCAACACCACCCTGGCAAATGGTACCGGCGCAACTATTACCACAGACTCAAGTGGACGAAAATGTTTGAGTTGGACTGCTGATGGTTACTATAGTACTCCCAGTTTAAGCACAAACTTCAGTGGTGCTACCACCGGCACTGCGATAGTCGTTTACAAACCAACTATTGATAGTTATGAAATTTTCAACGCCAGTCCTGCTGGCGGTGGCACCTGGACATCATTCAGCGGTAATTGTTATCCCGGAGCATTCAGAAATAATCGCATTGATGCCCCTTATGCCGGAATGCCTGCTTCTACATCTACTATCTCAAATGTTACCTACGTTTCCGGTACAGGTGCCGGCACTTATGTCACTTATGTAAATGGTGTAGCAAAGGCTCCCACCGGCAATCCTGACTGGTATGCGGGAATTGGCGTTTGCAGAATAGGAAGCAATAATATCGCAAATTCACCTTTCAGAGGATATTTATATGAAATTCTCGTTTACAAATCTGCGCTTTCTACTGCAGACCTAACATCAGTGAATGATTACCTTAAATTGAAGTGGGATTATTAAACATTTTTTTATTGGATAATTACAGGTTTGGTTTTGTGTTGCCTTGTAATTTAATTAACCCAGTGCTTTATTTACTTCGGCAGGTTGTTAAATAATTGGCAAAGTCAAGATGCTTTTAACAAATCTACAACTGTATATATCGCATAAATAGTTTTTGTTTTTATGGTTACTTATGATAATGCCTTTATCAGACACACATAAATACCAGGTAATTATATATTGTATTGCACAATATACCTTACATATTCTATACTACTAACGAAGTTCTGAAATTGAAAGATATGAGTCAGTCTGAAATAGATAATAGAAATTTGTATAGATAAATAGATTTAAATCTGTACCAGTTTAAATATTATTGAATCTCTATTAAGGTAACAATATGCCGGAATCGCAGAATGTTATAGAAAATCAGGATATACCAGAATATTTTATGATGGTCGTTGTATTTGTCAGTGTGCTTTTTTGGGCAGGATTATTCATCTACACACAGGGACATGTCAAATTTGCCGTTGATAAAAACTTTATCGCACCCCACAACCTTATTTCCAAACAACAACTATTAGTATACCAGTGTGATTTTGCTGAAAATTTTTCAATGGAAAAATATGAAGATATGCTGAGAAAAAAAGCAGAGGCAATGAAAACACAGGAGCCTGTTATAATTGCGATATTGGTATTTATGTTGGTAAACTTGATTGTGTTTATTTATTTCAGCGATACACCCGTAAAAAAAGCTTTAGCAATACCGTTACTATTTGTTTTTCTTTTTGATGCTGTATGCTCATACCTGTTATATCGTTGTATATTTTACCCGTTTTCTACAGATGTTAAAGAAGATCAACAACTTTTCAAATTAGTTCAAACATTTTTTTTCTTAATTATAAATTATCATATATTCCGCAAATTACACATGTTTTTTATGGCAGAAGAACCAAAAATAGTAGGTCAATGGGGATTATTTTTTGATTTTGCTAACTGGCTATTTACATTTTTAGTCATTGGTTCATCAGTGGTAGCAGCATTGCTAATCCCTTGGCCACAATAGAAAGTGCAAAGATATCAGTAATTTGTTGTGATTACAAATTATAAATTAATTTGTTTTTCCGGTTTGGTTAAAAATAATCGGTTTCTGTTAGTAAAATAATCGAACTTAACAATATTTGGTTAATCAGGTAAAATATTGCAATAAGTTTTGCTGTTAAGTGAAGAAGGAGCATTAATAATGGATTATGCAAATTTAAAAACAAAGATAAAAAATACCCCGGTAATGCTGAAAATAGCTTCGTTTATGTATATCATCCCGGCATTGGTTTTATATACAGTTGCTTTATGGTTGTTATATAAAAATGAGCATGATTATACGAATGAATATTCATATATCATTGGTTGTGCTTTATTCAATATTTTGATAGGAATTGGATTGTATATGAGGGATATCATCAGCTATTGGATTGCAATAATACTTCCATATATAATAATCGGATTGGGGATATTTATGTCAACTACTATAAAAGATTCATATTTACCAATAATAAATTTAATTGCAACAATTGTTGTTTTTATAATTGGTTTATATTTCGGTCAGGTTCAGTATTTAATCACAAGACCTAAAATAAAAATTCTTTTCAAAAAAGATGTCTTTAAAGATGTCGACATAAATGAGTCTTTATCATCATCTGATTTATAATGTAAAAATCCAGGATTTGTATTGTACTGCTGGATTCCACCTAACACCTAACAAAAATAAATTGTACAATTTTAATTGTAATTAATGCCTTGGAAAGGCATGTTAATGAGTAACCCCAGGCGTCAGCCTGGGGATTAAACCAGAAAATGACTGCGCCTCGGAGAGGTGCGTTTATAAAGTCGCCTTTACAAGGCTCATTTTGTTGTCTATTTCTTCCCCAGGCTGACGCCTGGGGTTATTCATTATGTCGCCACTCCGTGGCTAATA
>CAZNLA010000026.1:0-22844 GCA_964573385.1 uncultured bacterium | reverse complement strand
CTTCAAGTTCAGCCATCATACAATCTTTAAAAAGCTCCGCTTTGCTTTCATAAAAATAATACAATGCCGGTGAAGTCATCTGACATGCATTTGCTAAATGTTTTAATGTAAATCCCAAATAACCATATTGCCCGAAAAGCCTCTTTGCTTCGGAAACGACTAAATCTTTCTTATTCATTTTTTTCTCCGTTTTGTTTTCTTTCATGTGACAAATTAAACATACAAAGTTGAACAATATATGTCAATTATTTTTACTCTTATTTATCAAATTTTCTTAAAATATTTTTAAAATGCAGGATGCTGCTTAGTGTTGCAGTATATATTATCTATGAAAAATCTGATAACACAAAACAAAATACCCAGATGGCGTGGGTTTAACATTCAACATATGTTTTCAAAAAGCTATAACTCCCCTTTGCATGAAGACGATTATAAATTCATACATGACCATGGTTTTGATTTTGTCAGAGTGCCATTAAATTATCATTTTTGGGTTAATGATAATCCTCGGGATATTAATTTTGAAGTTCTAAATAAAATTGATAACATCATTGATATGGGAATAAAGTATAATATCCATATCGACCTTAATTTTCATCGTGGTCCGGGATACAGTGTAAATCAAGAATATAAAGAAGTTTATTCATTATGGAAAGATACACAAGCTTTGGAAGATTTCTCATATCATTGGCAAATATTTGCAGAACGTTACAAAAATATTTCATCTGATCAACTTAGTTTTAACCTTATAAACGAACCTGCAGGTTCTGCAGATGAGTTCGATGCCAAAGATTATGAGAAAGTTGTAAGAACTACAGTAAAAGCCATTAAGGAAATTGATAAGGACAGATTGATAATTATTGATGGAACAAATTATGGCAATATACCATGTCCGGAATTGGCAGATTTAGAGATAGTGCAAAGTTGCCGTGGATATTTACCTATCGAATTAACCCATTATAAAGCACATTGGGTTACCTTAAAAGAAAATATTTCCGCACCTGAATGGCCGGGAATATTCAATGATTGTGACTCTTGGAATTATGCCGTATTGGAATCACATTATAAAAAATGGGTTGAATTAGCAAAGGCAGGAATTGGTGTTCATTGCGGAGAATTTGGTGTATATAATCATACGTCACATAATGTTGCTTTGGCATGGATGGAAGATTTATTAAAAATCTTATATTCGCATAATATCGGTTATGCGTTATGGGGGTTACATGGTGCTTTCGGAATAATTGATTCTAACAGACCTGATGTCATTTATGAAAAATATTTAGGTTATAATATAGATAGAAAAATGCTTGATTTATTGATCAAATATTAAAGGAAAGATAATGTCATTTACAACAAAAGAAGAATTACCAGTAATTAAATTAATTCATGCATCAGGTGCGGAAGCCACTATTTCACCATATGGTGCTCATCTATTATCATGGAAAACATCTGATGGTGTTGAGAAAATGTTTTTAAGTGATAGCTCACAATATAATTTCGGTTCGCCCATAAGAGGTGGTATACCAGTGATTTTTCCTCAATTTGGGCCTGGTACATTACCTGCGCATGGTTTCGCACGATTAATGCTCTGGGAAGCCAGTGAGATTATCAAAGGATATGAAGCTACTTCAATTAACTTTTCTCTGTCAGATAATGAAACTACAAAAGCGATGTGGGACTATCGGTTTAATCTGGATTTAGAATTTTCGATAACTGAGAAATCTTTATACATTGTATTTACTTTGCAAAATAACGATATTAAACCATTTACATTTTCATGCGGATTACATACATACTTCTCCATCTTAGATATTGAAAAGACAAATGTAACCGGATTGAAGTCCGTTGAATATATTGATAAAATGAAAGATAGTCTTAAAATTACAGAAACAGAGTCAACAATATATATTAATGAAGAAGTTGATAGAATATATTCTAATGCACCTGATAATGTAATATTAAATACAACAGAAAAACTTAAAATAGAAAAAATGGGTTTTCCGGATATAGTAGTTTGGAATCCATGGGTAGAAAAAAGTATAAGAATGCCTGATTTCGGTGATGAAGAGTATAAAAATATGATATGTATTGAGACCGGTGTAATGGCGGAACCGGTATTGATACAACCCGGTGAAATATGGGATGGAAGTTGTTTGATGACAGCAATATGAATAAATTACCAGCAACAGAAGATAATATCATTTTAGCAGCAAATATCATTAAAAATGGTGGTATTGTTATATTCCCAACTGACACTGTATATGGTATTGGATGTGATTTAAATAATATTGATGCAGTAGAAAAGATTTATAATATAAAAGGACGCCCGGCAACAATGCCACTTATAGCAATGATAGATCAAATTGATAAATGCGATTTATTAACTTCAGATTTACCATCAACAGTTAAAGATTTAATGCATAAGTGGTGGCCGGGAGCATTAACAATTATTATAAATGCTAATCGCAATATATCACAACGGGTTTTAGCCGGCGGCAATACCATAGGTATTCGTATTCCAGCGCATACGATTGCATTATCGTTATTGCACCATACCGGTTTGCCATTAGCCACAACGTCAGCAAATCGAAGTGGGATGCCATCACCATGTAGTGCTGAGGATGCTATTAAGTCATTATTAGCATCAGGAAATATTGATATCGTACTTGATGCCGGATTAGCATCAGGTGGTATACCATCTACCTTATTAGATTGCACAAAAAATCCCCCTGCAATCTTACGACAGGGGGATATAACAGCAGATATGCTAAATTTATAGCATCATTTATTTTGTTTATTCTCTATTTTTATCCATGTATCTTTTAACGTAGCAGTTCGGTTAAAAACCATTTTATTCACAGTTGCATCTTTAATATCTATAGTGAAATAACCTAATCGTTCAAATTGATATTTTGTTCCCGATTTCGCGTCTTTTACAGATGGTTCAATATAACCATGGACTATCTCCAAAGAATCAGGATTTAGATTACTCAAGAAATCTTTTCCTTCTTCTGTATCATCCGGATTCCTGGTCATAAAAAGATGATCATATAATCTTACTTCAGTATCCAGGCCATGCTGTGCAGAAACCCAATGAAGTGTTGCCTTCACCTTTCTGCCATCTTTAGAGTCACCACCTTTTGTATCCGGATCATATGTACAATGAACTTCAATAACTTTGCCATCTTCATCTTTAATAACATCCACACATTTAATAAAATATGCAGATCTTAACCTTACTTCGTTCCCCGGGTATAATCTGTAATATTTAGGCGGTGGAACTTCGCGAAAATCATCTTGCTCGATATATATTTCTTTGCAAAATGGAACTTTTCTTGTGCCACTATCAGGATTAGATGGGTTGTTTAAAGCTTCCATTTCTTCTGTTAAATCATCAGGATAATTTGTTATAACAACTTTAAGCGGACGTAATACAGCCATAACCCGTTGTGAATTTTGATTTAAATCGTCGCGAACGGCATCTTCCAACATAGCTATATCAACAATACCATCAACTTTTGTCACACCGATTCTTGCGCAGAATGTTCTCAGGGCTTCAGGTGTATATCCCCGTCTGCGTAATCCGCAGATTGTAGGCATTCGCGGGTCATCCCAACCAGAAACATAGTTTTCATTGACTAATTTTAAAAGTTTTCTTTTGCTCAATACAGTATATGTAATATTTAATCTGGCAAATTCTATCTGTTGTGGATGATATATATTCAATTTTTCAACAAACCAATCATATAATGGCCGGTGGTCTTCAAACTCTAATGTGCATATAGAATGTGTTATTCCTTCCAGAGAATCACTTTGCCCATGAGCAAAATCATACATTGGATATACACACCAGGTATCACCAGTTCTATGATGAGTTGCTCTTAATATTCTATATATGACAGGGTCACGCATATTTACATTTGGTGATGCCATATCAATCTTCGCACGCAAAGTCTTAGTTCCATCAGGAAAATCACCATTTTTCATACACATAAATAATTCAAGATTTTCTTCAATTGTTCTGTTTCTATATGGACTATCCTTGCCTGGTTCTGTTAAGGTGCCACGATATTTACGCATTTCATCAGAATTTAATTCACAAACATACGCGTCACCGTATTTTATTAATTGAATAGCATATTCAAATAATTGATTAAAATAGTCAGATGCGTAATACATTCTGTCTTCCCAGTCAAATCCTAACCACTTAACATCCTCCTGGATTGAATCTACATATTCCACATCTTCTTTACTAGGATTAGTATCATCAAATCGCAGGTTGCATTTTCCATTATAATCCTGTGCGATGCCGAAATTTAAACATATTGATTTTGCGTGACCAATATGTAAATATCCATTTGGTTCCGGTGGGAATCTGGTATGAACGCGATTATTAAATTTCCCGGTTCGATTATCTTCATTAATGATTTCACGAACGAAATCGACACCTGCTATTCTTTCAGGCTTTTCGTCATTTTTTTTAATATCTGTCATTTATTTCTCTCTTAATATATATTTGTGTCATAAACATTGTGCCATTTATAGTTAGTCTGGTCAACGGTAAAGTGACTGTTTTATAAAAAATGAGTATAATATTTGAAATGAGCAGGTTATTTAAACTTATAAATCGATTTTTTCCTTCTGGTGACCAACCACAAGCAATTGAGTCTTTAACTGATGGATTAAAAAATAATGAAAGATTTCAAACTCTTTTAGGGGTTACCGGTTCAGGTAAGACTTTTACTGTCGCCAATATTATTGAAAAAGTTCAGCGTCCAACCTTAGTAATAGCTCCTAACAAAACATTGGCGGCACAATTGTGTGAAGAGTTTCGATCATTATTTCCGGAAAATTCAGTAGAGTATTTCGTTAGTTATTATGATTATTATCAACCAGAAGCATATATTGCCCAGAGTGATACTTATATTGAAAAAGACTCCGCAATAAATGAAGAGATTGATAGATTACGTCATGCCGCAACACAATCGTTATTAACCCGGAGAGACACAATAATTGTCGCGTCTGTATCCTGTATATACGGTTTGGGTTCCCCTATTGATTATATGAAAATGGCAATACCTTTAGCTGTAAACACAGAAATACCTCGTGACCAGATATTACATCAATTAGTCGATCTGCAATTTACCAGAAACGATATCTCTTCAGAAAGAGGCACTTTTAGAGTACGTGGTGATGTACTGGAAATACACGCGTCGGCTACAAAACAAATTACCCGTATTGAAATGTTTGGCGATTTAATCGAAAAAATATCTACTATCGACCCATTAACCGGAGAAATTATGGAGGAACCGGAAAACACACTGATTTTTCCGGCTACTCATTATGCATCATTACCAGAAAAAATCGAAGAAGTATTATTGAAAATTGAAGAAGAATTACAGGAAAGGCATGCCTGGTTTATTTCAAGGAATCAGTTGTTAGAAGCACAACGAATAATGCAAAGAACCAGATTCGACATGGAAATGATACGTGAAATTGGATACTGTAACGGAATTGAAAATTATTCAAGATTTTTTGATGGCAGAATTCCCGGAGAACCGCCATACACCTTATTACATTATTTCCCCAAAGATTTTTTATGTGTTATCGATGAATCTCATCAGGCAGTACCACAAATAAGAGCCATGTATGCAGGCGACAGATCCCGCAAAGATAGTCTGGTTGAATATGGTTTTCGACTTCCATGTGCATATGATAACCGACCTTTAACTTTTGACGAGTTTATGGGTAAAGTCGGACAAATTATCTTTACTTCTGCAACACCCGGGCCATTTGAAAAAACAAACTCATCAAATATTGCTGAACAAATTGTAAGACCTACCGGATTAATTGATCCTGAAGTAATCATCAGACCTACTAAAGGACAAATTGATGACCTGCTGAACGAAATCAGAATTCGTGCAGGTAGAAATGAAAGAACATTAGTAACTACGCTAACAAAAAAAATGGCTGAGGATTTAACGGATTACTTAATTGATCTGGAAGTGAAAGTCCATTATATGCATAGTGATTTACAGACATTTGTACGTTCGGAAATACTACGTGATTTACGTATGGGATTATATGATGTTGTTGTAGGAATTAATCTGCTACGTGAAGGATTAGACTTACCCGAAGTTACTCTGGTTGCAATCCTTGATGCTGATAAAGAAGGATTCTTAAGATCAGAAACATCATTGGTTCAAACTATCGGCAGAGCAGCACGTAATGTTGATGGCAAAGTCATAATGTATGCAGATGTTGTTACGGATTCAATGAAAAGAGCAATATCAGAAACCGATAGACGAAGAAAGTTACAACTGTTATATAACAAGGATAACAATATTACTCCTATAACAATTTCTAAGGAGATTAGAGATTCAATAAATACGGGAGTTATGAAAGAAGAAACCGTAATCTATGGTGGTGACGAATCCGAAAGACCTTTAGATGAACTTATAAATGAAATTGAGAAAAAAATGCAGGAAGCAGCAAAAGCACTCAAATTTGAAGAAGCCGCAGCACTGCGCGATAAATTAATAAAATTGCAAGGAAAAACTCCTTTCGAATCTATAAAATCAGTAAAAAAATATCCGACGGCTAAAGAAGCACGTCGGATACAAAAGAAGAACACTAAATAAAAATCTTTACTTGTTTCTTTTTTGGATTTTTATTTTTTATAATATTTTTTGGCTTTTTAATTAATTTATTCCCGGAATTACTATCAGTTTTTTTCGCTGTATGCTTTTCTATCGGTTTAACATTTTGCTTTATATTTTCTTTTTTAACAGGTTTAACTATTTTTTTAATATTACTTTTCTTACTTTCGACAATCACGATATCAGTAGTTTGATCAACTACTTTTATTTTAATTGATGGAGAACTATAAAAGAACCTTGTTTCTCTGGCTTTTGACCCGGCAAGAGTTGACCCGTCTGTTTGAATAATTTTGTTATCAATCATTAATCTTTCATAACTAATCCCGTTTCTAACCAGATAATCAGCAACTACATTGCTTCTTTCAATTGCTATTTTCTGATTAAGATGCAAATCACCGGAAGAATCAGCACATCCTACAATCATTACTCTGATATCGGTATATTTGCACAGGGTTTGAACCATTGAGTTTATCACAGTTACTGTTTTAGTGGATAATTCAATACTATTTGGTGCAAAATGAACAGAATATGGTAAAAATACCGTTTGTTTGGGTGAATCTTTTTCTATATTAGCTATTATTTTTTTTGGTAATTCAGGTTTATTATTACTTTTTAGTATTTCGACTTTTTGAATTGCTGTTGTAGAATTTCCAGCAGAATCAATAGCTATCCATGTTACTTCATGTTTTCCCGGCAGAAATAAATGTGGTGCATTATTAGATACTTTAGGTATATCAATATTATCATGCACTACTGGTTTACCCAAATCCACCAGTGTACCTTTTGATGACGTTTCATTCATAATAATATCTTTGGGCGGTATTATTGATGGTGGTATATTATCAATAATTTTTACACGTTGTGTTGCCATAGATCTGTTACCTGAAGAATCTATAGCCAACCATGTTACAATCGTAGTGCCTAAAGGGAATAACGGTGGTGCATCATTAGCAACCCTTGGTGATACATCAGCATTATCAGCAACTTCAGGTGTTCCTATATTGATTTTCATTTTCCCAATTGATATCGCTTCAATATTAACATCAGGAGGAGGAAGTAACCGTGGTGGTGTTGTATCAGTTATAGTTACTTTTTGAATTGATTTTGACTGATTTCCAGATTTATCAGTAGCAGTCCAGGTTACAATATATGATCCTGGTTTAAATGATGTAGGCGCATCATTTTTTATGACTGGTTGCTTATCAATATTATCAGTAACAACAGGAACACCAAGTGAAATAACTGTTCCAGTAGCAGATACAGTTTCAGCAGAGATGTCAGTAAGTCCAGAAATAACAGGAGCCTTTTTATCTAAAATAACGACCTTCTGAGTAGCTGTGTTAACATTACCAGACGCATCTTTAGCGGTCCATGTAATTAATGTCTCCCCTAATGAAAACTTTGCTGGCGCATCATTACTTACAACTGGTGAAGCATCAGCATTGTCGCGTACTTTTGCTGTGCCTATATCAACTTCAGTATCATCTGAAATAATTGCGTCAGTTACAATATCAGCAGGAACTGTCAGTTCTGGCTTTGTGATATCAGTAACAATAACTTTTTGATTAACACGGGATTTATTACCATATTTATCTATAGCATTCCAATGTACTACAGTTGTACCTAATTGAAACTTATCAGGAGCATCAGTTGTAACCTGTGGAATCGGGTCTAAATTATCAATTGCCTTGGCAGGACCAATATTAATTATTGTACCTGCAGGATCGGTAGCTTCAACAGTTATATCTTCCGGTGCTTTTAACACCGGTGGTATTGAATCAACCAATGTTACTTTTTGTCCTGCAGTAGCAATGTTACCTGTATAATCCTGTGTTGTCCAGGTAACAATAGTTGTCCCGGGGGAGAATAATTTTGGTGCATTATTAGAAATCTTAGGTGAAGGGTCTGCAATATCAATAGCCATAGCTGTACCAATATTTATTTCCATACCGTCTAACGAAGTCATTTCTATGGTCATATCAGCAGGGATTACTATCGTAGGTGGTGTTGTATCTACAATAGTAATCTTTTGAATAGCAGTGAGTACCTTACCGGATTGGCCGACGGCTTTCCATGTAATATTTGTTGTACCTAAAATAAACTTATCCGGTGCATCATTTGATATTTTAAATTTGTCTGCATTATCACCTATTATTAATGCTGTACCGGGAAATATAGGTGTTCCACTCCTACCGGTTAATTCAAGAGTTATGTCAGAAGGAATTATTAGTGTCGCCTGTTGTTTATTAATTATTGCCGCAGGTTGATTAGTCTGGGAGACTTGCTGAGTAACAGGTAAGTTTATGGGCTTTTCTGGTGTATTTAATATTTTCTTTATTTCGTCAGATTTTTTTTGCGCGTCATTCACTAATGATGTTGCTGATTTCCAACCGGATTCCCATGTTTTCAATGCTGCCCAGGCAAGTGTTACTTCTAATCTGGCGACATCATCAACAACTAAGTTATATCTACTACTTTTTTTTGTATCATCAACAAAAAACCATAAATCTTCTTTAACACGTAAATTGCTATTCTCAGTTTCGACAGATTTCAGTGGTAAGTTATTACTGTCAAATGATTTGAAAATAGAACTGGTTTGCTGCCATGCTATTTCAGCAATGGAATTCGATCCATGGTCATATTCTGTCCTGGTCGCTGTCAACCATGCATCTGCTGCGGAAATCGCGTATCTGCTATCAATAGATGTTACCTTTTGACGACGTTCAGTTATTTTTTTTGACAATTCATTAAGATCTCTATTAGAAAATGAACCGGCAAAAACTATAACTGCTATCGATAAAAAGCAGAAAATGATGGAAAATCTTGCTACAAACATGCTACACCTCGTTTCCTTTCTGTCTTCTTATAAATTATAATATTAAATTCTGAATTTGAATATAGTTTATTAAATTATTTTAATCCACAATGTCGTACAATAAAATAAAGTGAATATCCAATAATTGCCGCAGCAGGAACAGTAATTATCCACGCCGTTATAATATTCACTGCTACATGCCATCTGACAGATGATAATCTTTTAGCTGAACCTATTCCAAGTATTGATGAGGATATTACCTGTGTGGTACTAATAGGTATATGCATTCTGGTTATCGCTAAAATTGTAGCCGCGGCAACTGATTCTGCAGCAAAACCTTGCACAGGAGATAATTTAATAATTTTGTCACCCAAGGTTTTGATAACACGCATTCCACCAAATCCTGTACCTAAGGCCATAACAACCGCGCATGCAATTTTCACTTCAATAGGAATTCCATTCTGGTCTAAATGAAACATGGTGGTGTCTTTATTTAAAAAACCACCGGAAAACAAAGCTAATGTTATAATACCCATTGCTTTTTGTGCGTCATTTGACCCATGGGATAGTGCAAAAGAAGCCGATGAAAATAATTGTAATATCTTAAACTTATTGTTGACTTTTGCAGGAGATGATTTATGGAATATCCACATTATCATAACCATAAATACCCATCCCAATCCAAAAGCTGCCAACGGTGCAACAACCATAAATAATAATATGGTGCTGATGTAAGACATATTAAGAGGGATAGAACCCAGAAAGAAAACACCTGCAAGTGAGCCAAATAGTGAATGGGTAGTGCTTACCGGTAATCCCATTCTGGCAGTTATATAACTCCAGCAACTTGCTCCTAACAAACCGCACAAAATCATTACCGGTGTTAAAGGATGATCTGGAGATATGTGTTTCATATCCGCGAATTTTTCCGCTACATTCTTTGCAACACCGGAAAACATTAATGCACCAACCAGATTTAATGTGGCGGCCATCGCTAATGCTGCCGCAGGTGTCAGAACACGGGTAGAAATAACCGTAGCAATTGCGTTACCGGCATCATGCATACCATTAACATAGTCAAATGCTAAAGCAGCAATAACTACGGCAATTACCAGTACTGTTTTTAAAGGTATACCATGATGAACTGCAAACCATCCGGCTAATATCAAAACTATAAGCGCGCTTAGAATTATGAGTCCTAAATGTAACTCTTTATAAGGATTTTCATGGTATATGGGTACATCAACATTAACATCCTTACCCGAACTATTTTCATAATTATTTGTCATGATTTCTCCGCTTAAGAATGTTTAACAACAATGCTTTCAATGATATCAGCTAAATCTTCACATTCGTCCATAGCCTGTTCTATTTGCTCATATATTTCTTTCCATCTTATTAATTCCATTAAATCGCCATTGGCGAATAAAGTTCCTAATGCTTCCCGATAAACTTTATCACCAGCGTTTTCAAGCCTATTAATTTCGATACATTTTTCCACGATAGAGTGTTTGTTTTTAAAGCTTTTTAATAATGTAACTACATCATTTACTTCAACTACAGACGCATATAATATTTTTGCCAACTCTTTACTCGCTGGTGTTGCTTCTTTTACACGGTAAAGAACTATTCTTTCTGCAGCTGCCTGAATCATATCAATAATATCATCTTGTCTTGACGATAAAGCACGAATGTCTTCTGCGTCTAATGGCGTGATAAAAGCACGATTCAGTTTATCCATTACTTTATGAATAATCTGGTCACCATGATGTTCTAAATCCGCAATTTCTGCGCGATATTGCTCAGCATTGTCAATATCATCCAGCATCTGTTGTAATACACCGCATGCTTTAACAGCAACTATACTTGCTTCTTCAAAAAACAGGAAAAAGGATTCGTCTTTCGGTATTATACTAAATCCACCCACAATATTAGTCTCCCTTTGGTTTGATGTTATTTATTAATCTTTTTGCAGCATCCTGATCTGCTTCTTTTTTACTCTTCCCCACCCCGCGGGATAGTTCTTCACCGTTAAAAAAAACAGCAGATTCAAATTCTCTGTCATGATCAGGACCCGAAATATTTATGATTTGGTATTTTGGTGCTTCTGATCCATTTTTCTGCAAGATTTCCTGTAATCTTGTTTTATAATCAGATAACGTGTCTAACGAAGTTTCATCTATCTTCTTTTGGAAATATTTGAGAATAAATTCACGACATTTATCATATCCACCATCAAGATAAACAGCGGCTATTATTGCTTCAACAATGTCTGATTGCATCTTTTTATACCTTCTAACATTGTTAGCATCCTCGCCATCTAATCTTAACATAAATTTAATAATATTCCAACATTTAGCGCACTCTAATAATGATTTTGAATTAACCACTGCCGCGCGAAGTTTAGTCATCTCACCTTCATTATACTCAGGTTTGTGGCGGTAAATATATTCACTCACCACCATTTGTAATATAGAATCACCTAAATATTCTAATCGTTCATATGATTCTTTCTCAGAATTTTTTGAAAATGATTTGTGTGTCAAAGCCTTAATTAAAAGGCTTTGATCAGAAAATTTAACACCTAAAATATCACTCAACTCATCAAAATTACTCATCATTTACTTTTTGATTTTACAGATAATCCTAAATCACGCAACTGAATAGCATCTACTGACGTCGGGCAATCCATCATCAAGTCGGTTCCGGATGCGGTTTTCGGGAAAGAAATGACATCACGAATAGATTTTTCACCCAACATTAACATAATAATTCTGTCTAAACCCATTCCTATTCCACCATGTGGTGGTGCGCCATATTCAAATGCTTCTATTAAGAAACCGAATCTTTCTTTAACTTCTTCTATAGGCAAATTAATTGTTTTTAATACCCTTTCCTGAATATCAGGTCGGTGAATACGGATACTGCCACTACCTAATTCCATACCATTTAACACCAAATCATATAAATTTCCACGGACATCTAACGGTGCTGATTCAATCTTATCTATATCTTCAGGAACTGGCATGGTAAATGGATGATGCATCGGTTCAACTTGCTCTGTCTCTTCATTCCAGGCAAATAATGGGAAGTCGACAATCCATAAGAAGTTCCATATATTTTCCGGGATTAATTTAAGCTTGTCACCAAGTAATAAACGTAAACGACCAAGAGATTGTGCTACAACTTCTGGTTTATCAGCAATGAGCAGTAATAAGTCACCTTCTTCAGCACCCATTTTCTCCATTAATAACTTCTGTTCACCTTCGGACAAAAACTTTGCGATTGGAGATTTTATGCCTTCAGCATTTATCTGGAAATAACCTAATCCCTTTGCTCCGAACCCCTGAACAAATGTGGTTAATTCGTCAATTTCTCTTCTGGAGAATGTTGACGCACCTTTAGCATTGATTCCCTTTATTTGTCCATTATCGGACAAAACATTCTTAAAAGCTTGAAATTCAGTATCTTTAAATATATTGCTTACATCGACAAACTCTAATCCAAATCTTGTGTCAGGTTTATCACTACCAAATCTATTCATAGATTCCTGATAACTCATTCGCAAAAATGGGGTTTGAATATCAACACCAATAACCTGCATCAATTTAATAAATAATCCTTCAACTACCGCGAATATATCATCACGTTCAATAAATGACATCTCCATATCAATTTGCGTGTGTTCATACTGTCTGTCAGCACGCAAATCTTCATCACGTAGACAACGCGCTAATTGGAAATATTTCTCAAATCCAGCAACCATCAGTGTCTGTTTTAAAAGTTGCGGACTTTGTGGCAATGCATAAAATTCACCCGGGTGCAGACGTGAAGGTACTAAAAAGTCACGTGCTCCTTCGGGAGTAGATTTAATTAAGAATGGTGTTTCTATCTCTAAAAAACCATTTTCGTCTAAATATTTACGTGCTTCCTGAGCAACGCGATGCCTGAGCATTAAATTCCGTTGCATACGGGTATTCCGTAAGTCTATATAACGGTATTTTAATCGGAGATTTTCATCTACATCTGGTGCATTTTCATCATTAACCATAAATGGTGGTGTCTTGGAAGGATTTAACACTTCGATTCTATCAGCAATTAATTCTATTTCACCAGTAGGCAACTTTATGTTAGTAGTTCCTTCCGGGCGTGGATTAATAATACCACTTACAGCAATGACGAACTCGGATCTAATTGATTCAGCAACTTTATGCATAACAGGTGCGTCCTGAGGATTAAATACGCATTGAAGCCGGCCTGATCTGTCGCGTAAGTCAATAAATATTACGCCACCATGGTCACGTGTTGTTTGCGCCCAACCCATAACAGTTACTTTAGAACCTGCATCTGAAAGACGAAGTTCACCACAGTTATTAGTTCTTTTCAATTGCTCTGACATAAGTCCCCTCTTAATTATGTAATATCTCTTCCACAAGAATATCAAATGGTATATTTTCTTGTGAACTGTTTTTCATATTTCTGACAACAGCATAACCATTATTTATTTCGTTGTCACCTATAATGATAGTTTTGATAGCCTGATATCTGCTAGCATCACGCAATTGAGCTTTTAGGCTTTTTAGTTCATAGGAATGTTCGACAGCAACTCCGGCGATACGTAATCGTTTTATTATATCCAGAGTGAATATTTTAGCATTTTCACCCATTGCCGCTACATAAATAATCTTATTCACATCATCGGAGAAGACTTCTTCTCCTGCACTATCAATTAACCGTTCAATTCCTGCGGCAAATCCAATTGCAGGGACATGTTGACCGCCTAATTCTTTTACTAACCCATCATATCTGCCGCCGGCTAAAACAGTACTTTGTGAACCCAGTCCTTCTGCTATAAACTCAAATGCTGTTTTTGTATAATAATCTAAACCACGTACAATTTTGGGATTAAGATAGAATTCTACATTTAAATCATTTTTTAAATAACTTTGTAATCCTATAAAATGGTCAGAACATTCAGAACATAGCGAGTCTATGATTACGGGTGCATTTTCTACTGATTTTTTACAGGTTTCATTTTTGCAATCCAGAATTCTTAAAGGATTAACTTCAAATCTTCTTTGACAATCTTCACACAAATCAGGTAACTTTTCCTGTAAGAAATCTATTAATTTTAACCTATATACTGGCCGACATTCAGGACAACCCACACTATTTAATTCAAGTCTATATTTTACACCTAATTTATTTAAAAAATCTGATGCAAACTCTAATAGCTCTGCATCAATCAATGGTCCTGCAGAACCGAATGCTTCAGCACCTACCTGGTGAAATTGTCGGAATCTTCCCTTTTGTGGCCTTTCATATCTAAATATTGGTCCCATATAAAATAGTTTAGTGATTCCTCCCTGAGTTACCATATTATTTTGAATTACTGCTCTTACTGTAGGTGCAGTACCTTCAGGCCGAAGAGTTAAATCTTCTCCTCCCCTGCTTTCAAACGAATACATCTGTTTTGAAACAATATCTGTTTCTTCCCCCACCCCACGCTGAAATAAATCAGTTGATTCGAAAATCGGTGTGCGTATTTCGTTATAACAATATTTTCTGCAAAAATCAGAAAATATATCTTCTAACTTTTGCCATTTTTCTGTTATACCAGGTAATATATCCTGGGTGCCACGCGGGGCTTTAAAAGGCATTTTTCACCACCAGTAATAATTTATCTGATTAATTGTACCAATTTATGATGTATCTGAAAAGCAAAAAAAACCGTCTTGATATCTCAAGACGGTTTTAAAACAGATTACCTTATTTAGTTTTTATAGTAACGATGTTACTTGTTGTATCGCCAGAGTTATTAACTGCTACAACTTTATACGTACTTGTCGCATATGAAGCAACTTTATCTGTATAAGTAATTGTTGCAGGCGATAACATAATATTAGTTAACAAAACATTGTCACGGTAAACATAATATCCCGTTGCACCGGGTATAACTGCCCATGATAATTTATTTGTTGTAAGTCCAAGGCATTTTACTGATAATACAGGAGGATTCGGTTTTGTTAAAGCGGATGCTTCATTACTCCAGACAGATGCACCGGTATTATTATATGCTCTGATTCTGAAATTATAAGTTGTACCACCTTTTAATCCACTGGCGTAAGTTTGTAATGTCTTTGACGTTGTATGAATCATCCAGGTAGTACCAACCATTTTTTGAATTTCATAATAATTAGCGTTTGGAATGGCCAACCAACTTAATATTATTAAACTATTTGAAGCAGGAGTGGCAGTTAGCACTGGTGCAACAGGAGTCGTTGACGTTGATACAAGATTACTCCATGATGAACTACCTGATGCATTAAATGATGCGACACGATAAGATATATAATCATTTGCCGGATTAGGATCAGTTAATGTAAAGGTTAACGCATTCGTAATAGTTAATTGTACCCAAACTGTATTATTAATATTTTTCTCCACAACATATCCGGTTTCACCAGTAACATTTGTCCATGATAAAGTAACCGATTTATCTACATTAGTAATAATTGATAATATGGGGATCGTCGGTTTTGTAATTACTGATTTTTCTGTACTCCAGGCTGAATATGTACTATTTACAATTGAACGTACCCGATAATTGTAACTATTACCACTTAGTAAACTCGAATCTGTATATGTTGTTACATCTGTTTATGTTGTTTTGATTGTAGTCCAGGTTAGTCCTGTTTGCCTTTGTAGTTCATAACCAGTCTCACCTGTAACATTTGTCCAACTGATATTAATAGATGTTGATGATACTGCGGTAACTGTTAAAGCTGGAGCATCTACCGGATTAACACTGACAGCTGTTGAATAATCAGAAACACTATATGCATTGAAAGATGCTATTCGATAATAATATTTATTACCGAATATAATCGCTGGATCAAGTAATGAAGTTACATCTGCACCAGAATCCGGCAATAAACCAGACCAGGTTTTAGCATCAGTGCTTTTTTGGATAGAATATCCTGTCTCACCCGATACATTATTCCATGACAAAGCAATCTTACCATTACTATCCACAACTGCTGCAAATCCTGTAGGGGTTGCCGTTTTAGTAGCCCAATCACTGGTGCTACTCCATCCGGAGGCTGTTCCATTTTTGCCAATAGATTGAATACGATATGAATAAATGGTACTTGTTGACAAGTTTATATCAGTAGACGGCGAAAAAGATGCAATCTTAATCCATGCACTACCGGATTTTCTTTGTAGTTCATAACTTTGAGCATTCGCTATTGGATCCCATGAAATTTGAATTGATGTTTGCGATAATGACTTGAAAGTCAAAGCCGGAATATCTGGATTCAACGCATATACAACATAACTGCTCCATGGAGAAGTTCCAATTGCGGTTTGGACATTAACACGATATTTATATGAAACACCAGCAACAGCACTGGTTACATCATCGTTTACACCTGAAGTTAATGCTGTGAATGATTTAACAGTACCATCTGCAGATAACCTTTCAATGTTGTAAGTAACTATTGGATTATAATTTTCATTCCAAGCTAATAACACTGTAGTGTTATCAACCTTTGCAACTGTCAGAGTCGGTGCTATTGGTGTTGTCGATTCATTTAAAACATCACTCCAATCAGAAACACCGACATCAGATAATGCTTTAATCTTTATTGCAAATGTTGAATTATCAGCAAGATTTGTAATATCATATTCAGTTAATCCAGCATTAATATTTGAAATATCTAACCCCGGGTTAATATTAATAGTATAGCTTGTTGCTCCAGTACTTGCGGTCCATTTAACTTTAATTGAATTAAATGACTTAGAAACTAATGACAACGCTAATGGTTTACTGGTTAAAGTGGTAGCAGAAACTATTGCTGAATCTGCAGAAGGATTACCATCAGCATCTACCGCTTGCATACATATCTGATATTTAACACTGGCTGATAATCCAGTAATATCAAATGTATATTGATTATTTCCAATATCAACCGGTGCGTTTATCTGAACCCATCCGGGGAATAGATTGTCAGTATCTTTTTTAATTTTATATTTGTATATACACTCTACTGCAACCGGTGAAAATATTCTGGTCCAGGTCAATCTAATAGTACTGTCATTAACTACAGTTAGTGCTAATACAGGGGTAGATGGTAAATCCCTTGTTTGAGTAATTATTGTATTGCTCCATAAGGTAGTATAAGCCTTTGCACCAATACTGACAGCTCTTAATCTATAATTACGATAACTTAATGGCAACATATTCGAATCAGTATATGTTAATAAACCTGCTACAGGAGAAGCAAGGGATACCCAGCCTGCGCCATCATATTTATCTACTTCCAGATTATATGAAGATGCTGCAGTTATTGGACTGTATGTCCATGATAAGTTGACATTATGAGCATCCACTGACACTAATGATAAAACAGGTGGTATTGGAAGTGTAACAACACTGGCAGGTGTTGAAACATTAAATGCTACAGATCTTACAGGAACAGCAGCGTTATTATACGCATATATCCTATACCAGTAAGTTGATTCTGGTGTTAATCCTGTCTGAGTATATGTATTCAGATTACCTGCTACAGGTATAATACCTGTAGGTGCACCCCAATTAGCTACTGCTCCAACACAATAAACAATTTCGTACGATGAAGGATTAGGATAAGGGTTAGGTGTGAACCATGCCGCAAATGTAGCTGGGAATGAAAAATCCAATTTAACGGATGTATCATTTACCACAATAGCAGTAAATGTGGTTGGGTGAGATGACAAGTTTATAAACGAAACCGGGTCACTATAAGGTGATAGTGCAGTAGGAGTTACCAAGTTAGCTGGATTTGTCGACAGGTAAGCGATTATTCGATATTGAGTATTTGAATTCGGCGGTACTGTTGTATCACTATAAGTTGTAGCAGTTAATGCATTTTGATTTACTTTTTGCCAGGTTGTACCAATTAATCTTTCCACATTATATCTATCTGTATGCGCAGGTAAGGTTACACTCAATTGTGCTGTATTTCCTGCTGTCACAGTAATAGAGTTTATAACTGGTTTATCGGGAATCATATAAAAATCTAAATCAGCAGAATCTCGTGTTGTATAAGTACTACAAGGGAAATTTGCACCTGCTGGTGGGAAGTTACCTTCAGTATTTGCATCATATATAGCTACAAAATGATAATAATATTCTGCTCCCCATTCTAATGCCGGGTAATTTACAGTATCTACACCATCAATATATGACGGTAAAATTGAGTTCGTATCAATATAAGTCCAGCCTTGATTTGATCCTGATACTTTATGACGACAGATTCTATATTCAGAAGCACCTGGAACCTGTGGCCATGTCAGACTAACTGTTAAATCTTTATTATCTACTGCTACTACTTTTGTATTATCCACATTTGCGTTATATACACGTACTATATCCCAATTCGAAAAATTAGTAGCACCATTAATTTTCCCTCTTAAACGATAAAAATATACATTTGCATAAGGATTATCACTAACAGTTATTGTACATGATGTATCTTGTTTAACAGCAGTGGTTGTTACTGCTGCTATTTGAGCCCATGCCGGAGATGCTGCAGACCATTTTTCAACTTCATAGTTTGATGGTGTTGCGGCAACATCACCGGGATAAAGATCCCATGCCAGGTTAATATTGTTATTTGCGACACTTGATAATCGGAAATTCAAATTATTAGAGGCATATCCTCGTGTTACGGTAATAGGATCAGAATTTATTGAAGCAAGTGTGTATGATAAATAGTTCGTCAAATAATTTGCTAAGGTAGATATAGGTCGTGCTCTGACATAATATTGTATTGAAGTACCACCAGCCCCAACAGTGTTATCGATATAATAATTTTCAGTTGTTGTTGCAACATTAACACCATTTCTGTATACATCAAAATAATATGCGGATGGACAATACCACCTAATTTCATTAGATGTATTTAATGGTGTACCAACAATCCATGAAGGTTTTATAGGAGTAATACAAACTGGTGATGATATAGTAGACCAGTCTGAAACGTGATATTCATTCCCTGCTCGTATTTTATATTGATATGTAGTTGGATAATTGGTTAAAACATTTTTTACGCCATCTTTATATGATTGACCTGTAGTAAACCAGTTTGTTGTTCCCATATCAGACCGATTAATTTCAAAAAACTGAGCATAAGATTGCGTGGCCCAGTTCAATTGAATTGTAGCACCAGTAGTAACAATAAATGTAATTGAGGGTACAACAGGATATACAGACTCATATTTATACAGGTAATTATTATTCACAATCGATTTATATACTGAATTTAAAAATGATTTATTTATATTATTATTTAAATCAGTTGTAACTGTGTATTTATAAGCTTTAATAGTTGCACCATTTGCATCTGTGGTATTTATGTAAGCCACAACTCTGTATGAGTTTGCAGGAACTAACAAAATTGTCGGTGTATAAGTATAAGTTCTTAGAGCTGGAGCAAGACCGGAAACAAGGTTTACCCACACAGCATCATCAATACTATATTGTAAGTCAAACCCGGTAATACCAGAACCTACATCTGTCCAGGTAAAGACTATTGATGCTGCTTCATAACTTACTAACCAATTTGAATATACTTTAGTTAATACCCCAGATGAATTAACTAAATTCTGAAAAGCTTGAATTCTATATGTTAATTTAGGTAATTGATTGGCCGATGGATTAGTATATGTATGGGAATATGATGTTACTGATGTTGCAATATTCTGTGATAATGGTATCCATATTAGACCATCTGTGCTGTATTCTAAATTATACCCATCAACACCTGTAAATAGTGGCCAGGAAACATTTATTGTATCCTGCGATGCTGCCTGTGCTGTAAAAGTAATCGCAGCCGAGTTTGAAACATCTCCCCAGGTTAATCCTGTTGATAAATATACAGAGTCACTCCATGTAATATTCCCGGATAATTTGTCCAGATTACCAACCTGATATTCATAAGTTGTACGACTTGATGGAATAAATCCATCTAAATAAGATGATTCGGAACTTGCAATATAGGTATCAGCAGGTGTTGCGGGAATTATTGAAGAATCCGGTTTTATAATATTCCAATCTCTTCCACCGTAGACTCTTCTTCTGACTGTAAGTTTATAGCAATTAGGCATTAAATCCCAGGTAATTAATACACCTTTTGAAATTTGTGCTACCTTTACATTTGCAGGTTTTGTAACATCATTAGCTACTGTAATATCTTTAAATGCAAAAACTTTAAAAGGATCAGTACTTCCTGTTTCCCGCGCATATACATAAATACGATAATTATCAGCTTTTACTGGTGTAAACTTTACAGTCGTAAATAAATCATATAGCTTAAGAATCGTTTCATTGACGAATCCATCTGACTGACACCGGTATACAAATTTATACTCTACACTTTTCCCACCGGTTGCACTGGCAGAAAAGTTAATAGCATTGTTTATTATATATGGAGGATTTTCAGTAACTGATAAAACAACATTAGTAATATCTGGTGGTGTAGCATTGTCAGTTAAAATATATGAAATTGATTTATTTACCGGGGTAACTGTATCATTTCCAAATGCCCGTACATAAACTTTTAGAGAATAATTGCCAATTTTAGTCGGTTTCCAGGTAGTTGATGAGGCTATATCATAATCTCTGATAATATTCTCACCTGTTGTATCAGTGTAAGTGAACTTATATTCAGGATTTAAACCTGTCTTCATACTGGCCGTCAAAACTATTGACATACCATTAGTAAAACTCATTGGGGATTCTGGAGCCGCAATAAAATCTCCGATTACCAAATTATTAACATCTTCTTTAACTTCATAATTAATTACTTTCGTATATTCAAAATCTTTAGCGCTACCAACTTCTCTGCAATCTATTGTAACTGCATAAAATCCTTTCGCTGCTGGTAACCAGTTGAAATCACCGGTGTTTTGATAAGCGACCGAATATACAACAGTACCATCTGCTGCTTTAATACTGAGACGATATTCTGTATTAATTCCCCCAAGAGAAACACCTGTAAAAGTTACTGTTTTATTCAGTAACACTGATCCAACCGGATTTGCGGTTATATTAATTCCGGCTAAACCTTTTGTATCAACATGCAATGCGACAGCTGCTGATTCCGCTTCATAATCAGCCAGGTTGCCTTTACTTCTAACCCGGGTTTTAATCAGGTAATCGCCTGTTGCGGCAGGTGTCCATACTGCAATGTTTAATGCGGAATAATTCTGAATAGAATTCCAAATCGCACCATCAGTTGAATATAGATAATAGTATTCAGCATTATTCACATCAGTATTGGCATAAACAGAGACAGAATCTGATAACGAAATTGTATTTTTACTTAATGTTGTTGTAACCTTAGTAGCACCTGGAATAATCTTGTAAATCAATTGATATCTTACATCATAATCACTTGTTGGTACTGGTATTGCAGAATATTCTTTAGCGCACACTTCCACAAAATAAGTACCGGTTACATCCGGTTGCCATGTCGCGGATGAATTAAGACTGTAATCCTGAATTGTATTCCAACCATTACCATCATTATACCTGAAACGATATTTAACAACCGCGCCAGTAGTAACAGTACCATTAACAGTATTTGCAGATAACTGTACTGTGGAACCCAACGCCGCGGATGTAGCAGGAAGAATTGATAAGTTAACCTTTGATAACTTTGGACGAACAGATATAGTTGTTATTGCAGACGCTGTTTTATTCGGTAACTGTTCTGACATCAAATCGGTACTATTAACCATGTAAACAGCAACCTTGATATTATTGCCGGCTTGCGCTGTTGTTGGAGTCCAGGTAAATGTTGGATTTATTGACCATGCAGATAATACTACCCAAACATAAGTTGCCAGAGTTTTATCATACATATAATACAGATATTTATACCGCCATGCGGTACTTGCAACTGAAGGGGTTGCTGTAAACTTAAACGGTGATCCCTGTACAAGAGTATTTCCCGGTGTTACAGATAATGATACTGTAGCTGTAAAAGCAGGTATTGAAAGAACAAAAAAAAGTAATATTGAAACAAACAATTTAGACATAATGACCCCCTACAGGATTTCTTATCTATAATACCATAAATTTCACCCGTCGGTTGCAAAATCGACGGGTGAAAGGCTAAGATTATGGTGTTGTTACTGTAACCACTGCTGATACAGTTGACGTTGTTGGACTTGGTGTATTCCTTGCTGTTGCTCTATATTGGAAAGTAGTAGCAGCAGGCATAGCGCCTTGATTCCAAGTATTATTAGCCAGGTTAGTGACATTATTTAATGTTGTTCCTGGAATCCATGCTCCAGCTAGTCCTACTCGATATTCAATGTCT
>CAZNLA010000025.1:0-22859 GCA_964573385.1 uncultured bacterium | reverse complement strand
ATTGTAACTACCCTTAAAATATTCGACTTCATTTTTTGGGATATTTTTATCATACTTCCCTTTTAAACTACCAGAATATCTTTTTCTGCTCAGGTTTATTTGGTTCACCTGATGTGTCGAACTCTTGCTTCCTCAAGTCATTTCAATTAAATTTAAATGATTACTTCTTTTTAAATAAGCTGAACTTTACTAACCTGCTATAATAGAGGATTATTGATGATGGAATTAAGGAAATTCCAATATACAAAAATTCAATAGACCAACCCATGCAAAAAAGATACACAAATCCAATATTATCTACCAAAGTGGGTAGATACAATATCAAAGAAAATAACAAAAAAATTAATGGGAGAAAAATAAAATAATGATTTTTATTTTTAATTATATTAACCGAAAATATAATAGACATTAAGATAAAAGTTATCATTATATTAACATTTATCTGTCCCCAATAACTACGCCATGTGTACTCTAATATAAGATCAGGAAATAATAAATATGCTAAAATTTGAACTATGATGGGTAATATTATCACAACAGATGATTTAATGATATTAGATTTGATTTTTTCTGATATTTTTATCAAGTTTTCTCCTTATTTATAACAACCACCTACTTTTTCTCAACAACCACACTCTTTCCCCGTAGATGGCAAAACAGCCAGTTAACCAATTCCGGTTCTTTGTAGGCATTGCCCCAACTGAAATGGTTTACTCCCGGGTATTCGGTATAGCGCGGATCTCCACCGGCTTTTTGCAGGGCATCTACCATTATGCGAGAACGGTTGGTGGGTACTACATTATCATCTGCACCGTGGAATATCCATAACGGCATGTGTGCAATTAATGGGGCAGTGGCGATATCGCCGCCACCGCACATGGGCATGGCGGCGGCAAAGTAATTGGGTCGGCGACCGATGATATCGTAGGTGCCATACCCACCCATGGATAAACCGGTTACGTAAATGCGGTCTTTATCTATATTGTAATCTTTCACCACCGAATCCAACAGACTCATCGTCAGGCGCATAGGTTCGCTGGGTTGTTCCGGCATGGTGTGGGATGTTGCCTGCGACCAGTTGGTATTAGCCCAACGGTATTCCGGCAAACTATTGTCCGCCATCCAGCCAATACGGTTATCTATTCCGGGTGATGCCGACTTAAAGTCTAAATACAGTTTGGTATCTGCGGTGATTTTACATGGCATATCAAAACCAAGCCGCAACTGGTGCCCGGTGCTTTTCACATTTACCGACAACCCATCCTCGCTGACGCTACCCTCCAGTGCCGGCAGGTTTTTATCCGCGGTTATATCATTAAATGGTATGCTGCATCCTTTACTGTCGTAAACAAAAGATTCGCGGTATTGGTGTATGGTTAACCCTTTAAAATTAAGGTAGTCGCCGGCATCTTTGCCATCCTGCGCTAAACGAATATTGCTGATGGTGAAATCAACAACACCATCTTTCGCCAATGGTTGAGCGCAGATTATAAAGGTATCCTTCTTTCCGCGCAGGTGCTTGCCAACTTCAATACATATCCTCGTGGTATCCACCGCCTTTGCCACATCCACCGCGAAATCATAGGTCCCGGTAGGATATTTGTTCTGAGTATTAACCAGTTGAAATGTCCCTGCCGATTGCGGACACTGCGGTAATAATACAAAAGACGGGTGATTATTCTGCACTGCCGGTTGTGCCCAACTCAGCAACCCATTACGCCCTTGCGCCTGATTATCCGTACCACGTTCCCCGGCACCATGCAATCCCAACACCAACGGATACGATATCTTTTCATTATAATCCTTCGGCACAAATAAACGATACGGCAATCCATAAGGCAATACACCGGTCTCATCAGCAAATATCCCCGCCTTAAAATCGGTAATAGCCACCGGCTTATTATCAGCGCAAAAAATTGAAACAGAACAAATCAACAACATAAAAAAGGAAGAAATTTTATAAAACATCAATTTTCTCCATATAACGTGAATATAATATGAAATATTCAACAATATAGATAGTAATCCTGCATTACTCTTTATTTACCATCCCCCTAACCATCTCACCCATCCTCTCACCATTCACTTGTATTGAATACTCTTTGCGAATCAGGTTGGCGACTGATGTGGTTAGTTTCGGTAATTTGCTGGCATCTGCATAGATATCATTTATCTTTTCGGCTAATTCTGTTATGTTGCCGGGTTCATACAGTATTACACCATCTGAATGTTTTGCTAATTCTGTGAATATTCCCTGGTTGGGTGCAATTACAGGTATGCCGCAACTCATTGCTTCCAATGCGGCGATGGCGCGGGATTCGGGGATTCTGGCGGGGACGATGAATAGAGAAATTCTATTCAATATCTTCATTTTTTCTGCTGGTGTTACCTCACCATACAGTTCAATATCTCTACTTCCCAGTTTCATTATGCGCGGTAATATCTCTTTTTTATAATAATTTACATCCATAATTTTACCGGCAATTATTACTTTTATATCTTTGTTTATATGGGTAACCGCGTCAAGCAGGATATCCGGTGACTTTCCGTGTGTTATAACCGACAGATAACCTATCGCAAATTTTTCATTTACAACATCATTTGGTTTGTATAATTCTGTATCTACAGAGGGATGGATGACAACGATTTTCTCCCTTTTTATTCGCAGAAATTCTGCCATTTTATCCGCATAGTTTGCGGTTGGGGAGACGAAAATATCTATTGATTCAGCGTTGTTACTTAACAATTTCCTGGCAGGTTCCAGATATTTATCACCCATTTTTCTGATAAAATCATCTTCTCCCTGCAGACTGCAGATAATGGGTGTGGCGAAACGTTCTTTTATAACCGGGGCTATTCCGGATAACATGCTGTTAGTTATGCTGATGATATCCGGTTGTAATTCTGTAATAAAATCCATTAAATCGCGCAGTTCATCATGTTGTTTACCATCTCTGCCGGCAAGCATAGACAACGTCATTTCCCCCAGAGATGCGGGATCTGTTTTTACTGAGAAATTTGCCGCCCACGCAAGCAGTTCCGGTTTATCCAACGCTGATTTCACCCAGTGCGGCAACTTACCCAGAACCGGTGAAATCTGTTGCAGGTAAAGATTAATGCCACCCATTTTTATAGGTAATATCTCCAGGCCATCATCATATTCATATCGTAAAGGGGTATATAAAGGTATTATTTGCGCGTCAATGCCGACATTCAATAATCCCCGCACCATTGTCATGTCGCGCGCGCAGGCACCACAATACATGTTGCCCGCACCGGCAGCAATATGAAGAAATTTTATTTTTTTACTCTTTTCTGTCATAAAATGATTTTTTTTCTTTCAAAATGTATTATCATATTTGCGATGAACTCATACCTGCTAATATTAGACAGTAAAATATGCAATCTTACAGAAAATTACCCCTGGCTGGTATCAATATTTGATGTTTTACAGGTGAATATAAATACGTCACTCACTGTAACGGAAATTTCTGATGACCTTAATATCGACACGGAACTATTGGTAGACATGATATTAAACGCAATTATACGGGGGATTCCCAACTATACCATACCATCAATCGGAACAGGTCATTCTATAACCGACATCGCTAACTATATAATTACCCATCATCACCTGTATCTACGCACTGAATTACCACGATTAATAAAATCAATAGGTGAGATTATTTCCAGTGATACAGATGAAAAATATAGTTATTTTGGCGAATTAATGCTGTATTTACACCAGTTTAATATAATGCTGAACAACCATTTTAATATCGAAGAAAGTACTGTGTTTCCATATATTACCCATGCGGATAATGATGTAATTAATGATGGATTACGACAGGCGATATTGTTAATGGAGATAGAACATGAAAAGGTCAGCACTGCGTTGTATCAGATATCTCTAATAACAAGTGATTTCGAAATTAAAATGGATGCCAGTTGCAGAATAAAAGATTTAATTACATCATTGCAGATATTAACAAAAACTTTTGAAGAACACCTTAATCTGGAAGAACAGTTGATACACGACTTAATATTTATCGCGGAACGTTAAGCCTGACCGAAGTCAGTTTTCAGTTTTCGGATTTTATATTGAAAATCAACCTGTCTGAATTGTATGGAATGCCGTCCCCGGCATTCCGCTAATAGAGAATTTCTATCTCAAAGAGGAATGCCGGGGACGGCATTCCGTACAGAAAAATTGATATTATTGGGTTTTGCGAAAGCCTGTAAAGGTCACTGAGCTTGTCGAAGTGACCTTAAGCGAAAGCCTTGTAACTATATGCAGTTTTCCTTAAATCCAACCTAATTCAACTAACTTAATATATATTGATTTCGCAAACACTAACTCACCGCCGGGATTAAGATGGACGCCGTCGTTGGAGTTTACTAATTCCGCGTTTGAATAGTTATTAAGTGCTTCATTCATCTTTACACTCATATCCAATACTTCAACATTATATTGGTTGGCGACATCGGTTATTAACTGGTTATTATCATCCAATGTATCCCACGCGGTTGCCGGGTTATTGGGATTGGGTAAAACATGGTATAACATTGCCAGAGTACGAATTTTCGCGTTTTTTAATGCTGAAAATATTACATTCAGGTTATCCCGGGTTTGTTCCGGCGGAAAACTTCTTGCCACATCATTACCACCGATTAATATGATGACTACATCGGGTTTATGCTGTAAGACATCAGCATCAAACCTTTCCTTCACCCCCTGCGTTGTGTCACCCCCAATGCCTTTATTTAATACCGAAACAGCATCAAAACCGATTCTGGTCCCTATCATTAATTCCAGCACATTGGAAAATTTCATATATTTGCTGAGGTCGGCCCAACCCGTAATGCTGTCACCTATACAAACTATTTTTAATTCATTGTTCTTATTCATATCTTTTCCTTTTATTAACAGGACTTTCGCTTTATAAGAGAAATCTGCTTAAAAATGGTCGCTTCGACAGGCTCAGCGACCGGTCACTGAGCTTGTCGAAGTGACCTTAAGCGAAAGTCCTTTTATTAATTCGCCGGCAATTACCACACGTTAGTCGATGCCATTTCCCATGCGGTTATTGACTCAATATTGCACATACCACCCACGCTCACCAGTTGGATACCGATGCTATCCGGCCTGGTGGGGTATATTCTTTGGGTCATACATTGCCGGCTATTGGCAAATATTTCCAATATTGATTTGTCAATAAACACCCGCAAGTGTAATGTTTCACCCGGATTCAGCGCGAAAGGTGCTGTTTGCGCGCTAACATTTGGGTTTTCGCCACCCTTCATGACATATGTCCGGTAAACGATGTCTTTATTCAGGCTGGATTTTGAAACATCAACAGTTAATGTGCCGGCTTTAAAGTCACACCAGATTACCGTCTCTTCTTCGCCATCCGATGAGCAACATACCTTTAATCCAAATTTTTCAGATTTTTTGGGTTGAACATTAATTTCAATTTCCAGCGAATCACCTTTCAAATCTTCTAAAAATACCGTTTCATCCGCACCGATAGGCAGGTTGTTGAAACCACGTGGATTGCAACGTAATTGTTTAAGTTCTTCAATCGGATTTATAAACAGGGTGTAATCCGGCGCCAAGGTTAATACCCGTGGTAACGTCATGGTGCCACCCCAGGACAATTCTCCGGCATTACGGGCCTCCAATGCCCACGTCCACATAATCCGTCGGTCCTGGTCATCCAGCAATGATTCCGGGGCAAAGCAAGTACCACCCGGCCAGTTCATACGGCGATGCGTTTCCGGATAAAACTTTTCGTTTTCCCATCTGCCCACATAATATCTGGCACCACATGAATGACTGATACAAACCAATACATGCTTACCATTTAATTCAAAAAAGTCTGGACAGGAGATATCCTCAAAATCCTGAACATCCGGCATATCGTGCGCTAAAAATGGTCCGACATATTCCCATTTATCTATATCCAATGCTTTAAATAGCGATGCCGGGGTGCAGGTAGATGGATTACCGCCAAAGACTGCGTAATATGAATTATTTTCTACCCACCCATGCGGGTCCCACGAGTTATATTTTTTTGATTCTTCGCTATCCAGCACCGGGTTAGGAATTATTGGGTTTGCAGGCAATTTCACCCAGTTATCAAGATTAGGGTCAGTAGATGTGGCAATGCAGTTACCCGCGTTTACCCCATGATATAATAAAGTTGGGACACCATCTTTATTAACAAAACCATTACCGCTGAAAATGCCCAGGTCAACATCGCCGGGTGCCGGTACTAATGCCGGTTTATGCCAACGCCAATGCAATAAATCACTGCTGGAAACATGTCCCCAGCAATGCCCGCCATGCGGGTAATTGTGGTCCTGATAGATGAAACAAAGATGATAACGCCCATTCCAAAATATCGCACCATTCGGGTCAAATGGCATACCATTACCCTCCGGTGAAACAAAATGCCAGATAGGCCGATGTTTATCGTTAAGTAATAATTCGCGAAACGCGCGGTGTCCCGCAATTAATTCGGGTAAATTTAATGGATTGTTTGAGTTTGTCATATTTTTATTCCTGATATTATTATTTCCATGATGCGGTAAGATCAATAATCTCTTTCGGCGCATCTCCGGGTTTTACATATGTTGACGAAGCGATGAGTTCCTGCAGTTTCGCCTCAAACGCGTCAGCATCTATTGGTACATCAATTGTTTTTCCCATGAACGAAGATAACATAATACCATTTGCCAGTGTTACAGATTTTATCCCTTCTGTGCCATGGGCTATCAAATCATCCGGTTTATTATTGCGGATAGCATCAATAAACTTTTGGTTAACCACACCATGCCCACTTTTATTATCCGGAACAGGAATTTCTGTATACCAATTTTCAACAATATCAAAGCTACTTTTAGTTTCTTCCAGGAATTTCAGCATCGATTGCCGATTGCGGTGATATATTAATTTGTTGTTTTCAACGACTAATTTGCCATTTTCCCCGACAATTTCCATTCTGTTGGTGCCGGGACACTCCGCGGTAGTTACAATAAAATGACCAACCATACCATTATCATGTTCAAAAATTGCGGATACTTCATCCTCTACCTCGATATTATGATATTTCCCCAGTGACGCGCGTCCGGTTATCTTTGCCGGTGAACCGAAAAACCATTGATACAGGTCCAGGTTATGTGGGCATTGATTGGTTAATATTCCGCCGCCTTCGCCCGCCCAACTGGCGCGCCAACCACCACTGTTGTAATATGCCTGCGACCTGAACCAGGCGGTATTTATCCATGTCATTCTGGTTAAACGGCCTAACTCACCATCATCCAACAACTCTTTCACTTTGCGGTAAATACCCTCGGTACGCAATTGAAACATAATGGCAAAAACAAGATTCTGGTTTTTCGCTTTTGCTTCTTCATATGCCGCGATTGTCTTTTTCGCGTCATTCACATGCACCGCCAACGGTTTTTCACTTAATACATGCAAACCCAATTTAAATGCGTCAACAGAAACAGTAGTGTGGTCGTAATGTGGAGTAGCAATTAACACCGCGTCTAAATTTGCCTTTGCAAACATATCATGGTGGTTATAATATGCGGTTGTCTTGCAACGTTCTGCCGCAGAATCGGCGCGTTCCTTAACGATATCGCAAATACCGGCGATTTCAACACCGGGCATATCTACCAGTGAATGAGTATGAGAAGAACCCATACCACCCACACCAACTATACCAAGTCTGACATTTTTGGATGACATTTCATTTATCTCCTGTTAACATAAAGATTACATGAATTTTCATAAAAATTCCATATCTAATGTCAGTTTCGCTTATAAGCTTTTTATCCTAATCAGGACTTTCGCTTTTAAAGAAAAATATGCTTAAAAAATGGTCGCTTCGACAGGCTCAGCGACCGGTCACAGAGCTTGTCGAAGTGACCTTAAGCGAAAGTCCTACTAATTATAGATTGCAATTTCTCAAAAAGCCCCACCCCTCAATTCACTAACCGAAGAAGAGGGGAAGAACATCACAAATGTAAAATTATCTTTGACTGTAGTGATATCGATTTATATCGATTGCTACCGATTTGAGACGATTTCAGCCGAAAATTTTACTCTACTTTAACTCATAAGGGTAATTTAACAATGTTAACTGAACCTGTCAAAGTGACACCATCTGAAAACTTGTTCAATTTATTTGGATTTGTTATAGGGGATTAAGGGTTACTTATTATGCCGTCACTCCATGGTTTATGGCAACTTTTTATAATAAACTGATATATGTACTTAATAAATAACGCTACTATTATTAATCTTATTATTTCGGGAATTATATAACAAAAAATACATTCCGATTTGGAATGTAATTTTTTAAAATTGGTCATTTACTTAGTAAATAGTAAGTAAATCTAAAAAGTAGAAACACGATATAAACGGAACCACCTTCATATTATGAAGATGATTCCGATATATGTTACCTTACGAATTAATCTTCGAAAGGCTCAACAGATGGCTGCATTGGCGGTAAACCTGAGTTTTGTTCCTCAGCCATTTGTTTTAATAGCAATTCTTTTCGGTTCACACGTATTTCACGAGGAGCCGCGATGCCGAGTCTAACTTGCTCGCCACGCACTTCAAGCACGGTGATTTCGATGCCGCCATCTATCACGATGCTTTGACCAGTTTTTCTAGTCAACACTAACATAATTTGACCCTTCTCCTGTTGGTTCTTGTATAAAACTAATAACATTGATTATTAGCCCGGCTATCCTGCAAGTAAATCTTAAAAGAACCTTTAGGATTATAAGAATGAATACTTGCGTTCCATTTTAGCTACCATGCCTAATAATATTATTCCATTAATAAAACAACTTAAACGGAGCGCATAGATATATCAGAACGAATTTTACAACATTAATAGCGATTAGTCAATGCTGGTATAAATTTTATTTAAAAATTCTTTTCACTATCCAATAAAATGGTGACCGGACCTTCGTTTATTAACGTTATTTTCATTTCAGCACCAAAAATGCCTTCTTCCACTATACCAACACGCTGTTTCAAAACTTTACAAAAATATTTATACAACTTTATGGCGATATCCGGATGAGCGGCGTCAGAGAAACTGGGTCTTCGTCCATGCCGCGCGTCACCATATAATGTAAATTGCGAAATAACTAACGCACCGCCTGATATATCTATCAGACTGTGGTTCATTTTACCATTTTCGTCTTCAAAAATTCTTAAATTTGATATTTTTTCCGCCAGGTAATCAGCGGAAGATTCATCATCATTTCCGCTGACGCCCAAAAATATAAGCAGTCCTTCAGATATTTTACCTACAATCTTATCATCTACCTTCACTTCCGCGGTAGATACCCTTTGAAGAACTGCTCGCATATATTATCCCTGCGCCACAGCGACTTCAGTTCCGGTTGCCATTGCTTCCACTGTCGCGAATACCATCCCTACGCTCTTAATGTTATCAGCAACGCAGGTTACCGGTTGTACGCCTGCTTTAATACTGCGAATAAACTCATCCAGAACATATGCCTGGTTAAACATGGGCGGATCTACCGGGGTGATATCCTCAATATGGTCAATCGCGTATAGGCCTTTTGTCCATACAATCTGTATTTTATCTTTTTCCATCAACAGAGTGCCATTTTCACATTCTATCTGCCAATTACAGTTCCAACCACAATAGTCGCCCTTTGCGCACCATGACGCGTTATATAGCAGATTCACATTTTCTGACATTTTAAAATGTGCGGTGCTGCTACAATCACCTTTGTAATTAGACCAGGCCGGATTCCATGACGATGCTTTAACAGATAATGCATCCAGACCGGTAATAAAACGGATTAAGTCAAAGTGATGAATTGACATATCAATTATAACCGGGTAATCCATTTCGTGACGGAAACCGCCGCCGAAATCGATTCCTTTATAAAAATCCATTTTCACCTGACCGATTTTACCTAATTTACCGCTTTTTATAATTTCTGCCATGGTCCAGGTTACAGAATTATAACGGTAATTTTGGCTTACCATATAGGTTTTTCCGGTTTCTTTTGCTGCTGCCAGCATTGCATTGCAATTTTCCAGATTATCAGCCATTGGTTTTTCGCTTATCGCGTGTAAACCGGCTTTTAAAGCTGTTACTACATCATGACGATGGAAAGCAGGCGGAGTACTGCTGACTACAACATCAGCCTGCACTTTTTCAAGTGCTTCTTCTAAAGTATTAAAACAGATATCTGTGGAATAACCATATTTTTCACATACTTCAAGCATAGTATCTTTATTAATATCAACCAGTCCCACAACTTCTGCTTCATTGTTATTTGCCAGAGTTTCAACCCAAACACGGCCAAAACCACCGACACCAACCTGTATAAAACGCATTAAACCAACCTCCGAATTGACGCTAATTTTAATAAACCTGTTATTCTTTCGTCAGTATAAATTAATAACCTGCCTGTTTACCAAAAATTTCTGTAATTTTAATTTTTATTACCGCAGTTCGTGCCATTACCCCCGGAATATATTCAAATGGACCCGGCGCAAACTTATTCATCATGGTATCCAGCGCAACTTTTTTTTCATCATCATCCTGTATGAAAGAGGCTACACCACTGCCCATAACTGACCTGTATCGCGCCGACCAGTTACACCCTTTTTCGCCAGGCACAACCGCGTCATCAATCACCGCCGTAAATGATACTCTGGGATTTTTATTTAAGATATCAATTTTTCTGCCTGCAGGGGCAGAATGCAGATAGATATTTTCACCATCGTAACCGAAGTTCATAGGGACAACATGTGGTGTGCCTTCGTCAGAAAACCCGATGTAGATGACAACTGCCTTATGGAGAAACTCGTCAATAATGTTTCGTTCAGTTATTTCCCGGTCTGTTCTTCGCATTTTATATTCAACCTAATTTAAAATTTCATTAATTTTATCTATTATATTGCCGGCGGTTATCATGCGGAGACAATGTTTTTCTTCACAAACCATAAAATCGCAGGGGTTACATGGTGGTTCTTTGCAAATTATATTCAATGATGATGTCCCGGGTAATCTGCATTCATGCGGACTGGTTGGTCCATAAATGCCAATTGCAGGCACATTCATTAATGCCGCAATGTGCAGTTCGCCACTGTCAGGTGCTATTACCAATCGGCATATATCCATTAAAGTAGACAATATAAGGGTATCAAATATTTGCGGAATTGATACAACACCTTCCGGCACATTAATATTACCGGGGTTGAGTATTGCAATTCGCTCTTTTCTGGTGCTAATAAGAGATAACAGTAATTGTTCCCACTGCTTATCATCAAGCGACCATTCCGGGTCGTGTGACTGCGGAGAAATCAGAATAATTTGTTGTAATGGTTCAATACCGGCATCGCTTAATAATTTTCGCACAGTATCACGGGATTCTGATGGTATCGCCGGACACAATACATTACCCGGTTGCGAAACGCCGAGAGTATGCGCCAGGGTCAATGCGTTTGCCGGTGTAATGGCTTCTGGGGCAGGCAGGTGGTCAGTCAACAATAAATTGCTCCACCCATCTCCAAATCCTATGCGTTGATGCGTAAAAGCCAATACAGCCAGTAATGCCGATGAAAAATTATGAGGATATATTAACGCCACCGGATGTTTAGGTTTCCTTAAAAAATCCAACACATGCTGCCATTCGTTTAATTCAATCGGCTTTTCAATTACCTTATCTACCATACCTAATCTTTCCATAAATCCACGGTGGGCAGGATGGGTAATAAAAGTCATTTGTGCCAGTGGATACTGGGTTTTAATACCAGATATCGCCGGTAAAATAAATATCAAATCACGCAGATGGTCGGGGGCTACAACCATTATTTTTTCCGGTGCTGCAGTCATCACCCCACTCGGTGTCGCGCGGTGGTAATACGGCATAACCTGTGCCGCCCGGTTATTGCGATCAGACGAGGATAATAATAAAGCCTGTCCCTCTGTCGCAAAACGATTTCGGTGGTCAGGATAATTTAATAACCCGACAATTTCGCTAGCCAATTTACGCGGAGATTGAAGGTCAAATCTGCCATGCCGACCGAAACAACTTTCATTTGCTAAAGATGCGTTTGTAGCGCAATAAACCCCGATGAAACCACCACCGCCAGCACAGATAGTAGCACATCCGGCACCTATCGCTTCCGCCGCAAACCTGCCACTGCCCACCGCAACGGTGGTTATTGCCAATAAATCCGACAAATCATCTCTGTGACCGGGCATAATAACCGCGCGATATCCCAACGCATTATTTATATCCATTGCCTTTTCTTCTAATTCCAGGCGCGAATCACCATCACCGGCTATTATTAATTGTGCTCCGGGTATTGCCGTTGAAATCGCTGGAATTGCATCCAATAATGAAAGCGCGGCAACCGGCATATTAGTAAGACTGTCGGCATGCAGTATCATTGGGGCATCAATGGCTAAACCTAATTCCTGCGCGGCAATTCTTCCTTTTGCCAGATTAATGGTATTCACAGGTGGCAATAAATATCCGGTGACCACCACCGGCAAACCCGGCAGTTTTTTCATGACCGATTCGCGCATTGACTCACAGGGGATAAAAATAGCTGAAGCGGTGCGAAATGAATTTGGTTGCACACGGGATACGTCATTATGGCTTAGAGTTGCCATGCCACCGGCACCGGCAAGTAATGTTAATGGCATCACCAGGTTAGCCGAGTCTGCGCCAAATGCATGAATAATATGTGCCTCTGCGCCGCGAATGGCATCAGTCATCTTTTTCTCATCCTGAGGTAAGTTAAACTCAGACAAATTAATGCGCGCGCGTCGTAACGGATATCGCCAACCGGCAGGATTGCCAAAAACGTGAACATCTGCACCAAAAGTTGATAACCCAAGAGCAAGATGAGCAGCATCCGCACAAAGCCCGGGTTCATTATTATATGGTAAACAGATTATTACGCGTAACGCCATTATAAAAACCTTTAGAAAATAAACCCCCGGTACGCGAATAACTGCGTCCAGGGGTAAAAAGTGAATTATTTATAGACTATTTTTTACTTACAAAATAATACGTGTTTGATAATTCATTGTATTTGTATTCAAGGTTCATGGCTGTTGCAAGATACTCAACCTCTACCATGGTTCGTGATTTTTCAATGCGTGGTGCATTTTTCATATTAACTACCTGATTATTAACGGTTGCGGTTTTATCGCCAATCTTCATTTTGATGAATGCTTTATTAGCGGCTAACCAGGCGTTAACTTCTTTAGTATCAGCAATCCAAACTACTGTTCCGTCTTTTGCCTCTATAACAGCGCGGAAAGGAACCATAGCGGCACCATTAACTAACATTGGGGTCGGGTAACCGGTAATTCGATTATTATCAACATATAATGTGGCCGCAGGCTGTTTAATCTTAATTGCGGTGCCTTCTTTGATAGCGCTTTTCGGATTTAAACCTTTATTGTCTTTCAACAAAGCGGATTCTGTAGTGTTATTTATTTTCGCAATTTTCTGCAGAGTGTCATTTTTGCCTGAAACGTAAGTTGCGTATACATCAATTGTTACCGGTGTTGAAATAACTTTCGGAATGATAGGATTTCGGTTTGATGTTACCGGTGATGAAATCCGGTTTTGAATACCATCAGTTTTAATAACTGGCTGGTATGATGTTGATGTTCTGTTAGTTGTAGTTGTATTGGCTACAATGTTCTTAATATCGTTTCTGGGTGCGATATTTGTTCCGGTAACATTTTCTTTTGTCACCACTCCACCGGTTATAGTTGGCTTAACTGTTGTGCCACTGTTTACGATTGTTGTGGTTGTTGTATGTTGTGTGTTAACTGTTGGTACAGTCCGTTGTGAGTTAGTAATTTTTACATCCGGAGTTGCGGTTCCATTATTGCGCGTACTGCCGGTTGTTTGTGTTGATGGATTATTAATATCACCACGGGTTGTTACATTTGTTGAATTAACTGTGCCTTTGGAAACATTATTATCAATTACCGTCGGGTTAACAGCAGTGCTGGTATTGGTAACCACAGTCGCCGGAGACTGACCGGCAATTGTCGGTTGGCCATGTGGTTTAACAGCGGTTGTTACTTTAACGTCTGGTGTTGTGGATTCAGTATTGCGTCCGCCGGTGGCGATTGATGATGGGTTTCCAAGGTCACCACGGGTTGTTACATTTGTTGAATTAACTGTACCTTTGGAAACATTATTGTCAATCACAGTCGGGTTAACAGCAGTACTGGTATTTGTAACTACAGTAGCCGGGGTCTGAATGCCGATTGTCGGTTGGCCATGTGTTTTGATAGCAGTTGCAATCTTAACATCCGGTGTTGATGAGCCAGTGTTGCGTCCGCCGGTGGCAATGGTTGATGGATTTCCAAGGTCGCCACGGGTAGTAACTTTTTGCCCGTCAACTGTCTGTTGATTTACAGTTGGATTAGCCGGTGTAACATTAGTTGAATTAGCTATTACATTTTCAACTGTCCCGGTTTTCGCGATTGCCTGCGGAGATATTTTACTTGATGAACCTTTGACTGTCGGTATTGCAGTCGCCACTGATCTTGCGACACCATTTTTCTCGCCGACTGTTACATTGGAACGTGTTGGGGCAATTAAGCCATTTGCGATTGTAGTTGGCTTAACGTTATCGTTTTTCATTTCCGGTGAAATGGCGGTGCTATTGGCAATATCTGTGGTACCGGCAACAGAAGCAGGAATTTTTGGCGTTACGCGTGCCGGATTACTATTTGTGTTAATCCCCGGGGTTGCGCTTTGAATATTCTTTCCGGTGGTACCATTTTCAATAACCGGCGCGTTTGAACCTGGCCGGGTAAGGGTTGTTGATGAACTATTTGCGGGTCTCGTGGATGAATCAATGGTTGCCGGGGTATTGCCGGTAATGGTAGCAACAGTAACAGAATCAGCAACTGGTGCGGTTTCCTGATGTGTCACACGGGTTGGGTTATTTGTTGTTATTGCTGGTGCAACCTTCGTAATATTCTTTCCGGATACGTTGTTATCCCAAACGGGTGTATTTACCCCCGGTCGGGTAAGGGTGCTTGATGATGTATTAGACGGTTTTGAGGAATTAACGATGGTTGCCGGGGTATTGCCGGTGGCCACAGTAGTATCAACCGCGTTGTTGGTAGTAGTAGTAACAGCAGGTTTAACCCGCGCAGGATTATTATTGGTAATTACCGGAGAAACCGACTGAATATTTTTAGATGTTATACTGTTTTCTACTATTGGCGCGTTTGCTGCCGGTCGGGAAAGAGTAGAATCTGTAGTGTTGTTTGCAGGTTTGCTGCTACTTGACCCGGTTGAAGGTGCATTGCCGGTAATTGTTGTGGTATTAACAACGCCATCAACTTTGCCGGATTCAATGCCAGTAGCAACTTTGCCCGGTAATTTAGCTATCATCATCGGGTTGGATGAATCAGAAACGCGAGTTTCATTTGACCCGATAACATTTAAATTAGCCGGAGAACCGGTGAAGGTTCCTTTCGCAATTTTAATATCTTGCTGCGGTACTTTCATGGTATCTGCAGTTGGTTGTTGGGCAACAGTTTGTGAGGTTGTAATAGCAGGATTATTTACAGTTGTTGATGTTGCTGTTTTACTGCTCATGGCTTCTTTTGTTGCTATTGGAGTTTCTGTAATGCCATTTCGTGCAGATATTTCGCTGGCAGGGGCAGGTAACGCTGAGAACATCGGTGTATAAGTGTAACCATTTACTGACATGGGGTTTATCATTCCCGGTAAAGCGGCTAATGCCGGTGCCATTGAAAGCGCCATAACCGGACTGCCCGCGATGGTTTCATTAATATCTGCCGGGGTTATACGCATTATCTGTGGGAATTGCTTATTGCTGGAATTATTGCCCATTGCCAACAATCTGTTATCAGTAACCGGGGTCGCAACCGGTGGTAAACCATAAGGTATTCCGCTTGCCCAACTTGCGGCCAGAAAATCTATCGCGGTTGCCCGATTATATGCTGAACCTAAAGTTGGAATTAATGATGTACCGGTTGCTATCGGGTCATAAGCGTTAATAATTTCTGTTCTGCTGAAAGGTTTGTATGTAACAGTTACAGGTTTGCTGGTGGCAGGATTTTCAAACAGGTCGATAGCTTTTGCGGTAATTAAATAGGTACCAGCTTTGAAGTTTTCCTTCATTGGATTCCAGGGGGCAATATATGGTGCAGTATTCATCATGGCACGGACATCATCATTAATATATACCAATACCCATTTGATACCACTGTCATCATTGGCATCAATGGTTATCTGCACATCTTCATTTTTTTCAATCACTGCCCCGTTTTTGGGATTAGTGATTACCACTGTCGGAGGATTTTTCTCGGCAACTATGCTGTTTTGTAAAGTAATACCAACTGTTCGCTGTGCTACTTTGCCCAGAATATCAAACAACTTAACGGTGAAAAAATGTTTACCGGGGGTAAGACGTAAGTTTTGATAATTCGCCGGTAAAGCAAAATGTCCGTTAGGCATTGGGGTACGCAAATTGCCTTTAATCAGCAATTTGCTATCAATGTAAGCCTCAAATGAGTTTACATCTATCGGACTTCGGAATGATATCTCGATAGTCATCGGAGCTTTGCTAATGACCGAATTTACCTTCGGTTCAATAACTTCAAAAGTTAAACCATCTGCCTGTGCAAATGACGTCAAAACGCTGCAAATCATAGAAACAGCGATAATGCATAGACGCACGATACCATTAATTTTCATAACCCCTCCAGCAAATAACGAAAGGATAAACCAATAAATACAGACATAATTCTGCATTGTTTCCATATAGTAGCATTACAATGCCGGTAAAGTCAAATATTGTATGGAGGAATTTTAATTTTTATTTACAACAATTTTTTTGCATATTTTCAGTTCGGCACGTTCATTGACAGGTTATAAAGTTGTCATTGCGACCATATTTTATGCATACAGACAATTGTAAAACCTATATGAATTGTATGGAATTCCGTCCCCGGCATTCCCTACAGTAAAAAAATATTATCAAGTTTTGCAAAATACTCTCTATTCTTATTTAAACAGCATTCCTTGCCTGTGCTAAATCAATCTGAATTTGTGCAGCTAATGTTTCCGCATTATCAAATTTAATTATTTCACGTAATTTAGTTATCATTTCCACCGTTACTCTTTCACCATAAATGTCATCTTCAAAGTCAATAATATGTATCTCCAACGCCGGTGGTCGGTTGAATGTAGGACGTGCGCCAAAGCTCATAACTGCCCGGTGGGTACTGCCATTAACAGTAATATTGCCGGCATAAATGCCATCACCAGGTATTAATTTCCCCGGGTCAGCGTTAATATTTGCGGTGCGAAATCCTATTTTTCTGCCACGTGCGTCACCATTTTCTACCGTGCCGGTGAATGCGTATCTGTATCCCAGTAATTTTCCGGCTAATTTTACATCACCACTCAATACTAATTCTCTTATACGCGTGCTACTTACTGCTTCACCTTCAATTTCTACCGGTGGTATAATGTCCGCAATGTACCCTAATGAATCCGCCATCTGTTGCAGCAACAATGGATTGCCGGTACGGTTATGCCCGAATGTTGACCGATATCCCGCGACAATTACCTTTGGATTTAGTGTGGTATGAAGTGATTTCAGGTAATCCTGCGCCGATAGCAACGCGAACTCCGGTGTAAAATCAACAACAACCGCGGTATCCATGCCAAACCTTTCGAATAACTCCAACTTTTCGTCCAATGTTGTCAGCAATGGACAATTTACTCCCGGAGTTAATATACAACGGGGATGCGGAAAATATGTCAACGCTATTGCCCGGGTAGCATATTTATCAGCAAATTGTCGGCAACCGGATAATAGCGCCTGATGGCCAACATGCACACCATCAAACATACCGATTGCCACCGCGCAATTATCATATATTTTATTTTTAAGATCAGTTTTTATTATTTCCATTCTCATTTCCTTTATACCATTGTCTTCCTTCCACCCTATCCCATTCTGTCCACAGATTATTTTCCAATCCTGTTTTCAGCATTTCCTGACAATGGGTAATTTTGGCTTCCATATTATCAATATGGTGCAATACCATCGCTTCCAATGTCCGTGGTACCACCACTGTGCCATACTCCGGTATTCCATGATGACTTAGAATCATGTGGCTTATCATCATCGCTTTTTCCTGCGGTATATCTTCTTGGCGACAAATATCTGTTATCATGCGATCGCCAATAACCAGATGACCATGCAACGACCCCAAAGTAGTGTAATCTATGGTAAGTTCCCAACTAAACTCATAAATCTTGCCAATATCATGCAACAACGCGCCTGTTATCAGAATATCACGGTTAATTTGCGGGTACAAACTGCTGACAGAATGTGCCAACCGGCATAAGCGTATAACATGCTCCAGCAAACCGTGGATATAGGCACCATGTACCCCACGCGCGGCAGGTGCCTGGCAAAATGCGGTACGAATATTATCATCAGTAAAAATATCTTTCAATAACCGTTTGTAATCTGCGTCACTGACAGAATTTATTATAGTATCCAATTCGCATTCTAATTCTTTATAATTACCCTGATATACCGGCATAAAATCATCATGTTCATAATCACCGTTATATTCGCTGATTGCGTCCAGTAATATGCTTATGCTGTTATTATATTTTTGCGCCTTACCGGAAATTTCCACCAGTTTACCCTCGGTAAGCTTACTGAAAAGTTCCTCACCGCCATCAAACATCTTTGCTTCCATATTACCACTGTTGTCAGCCAAAGAAACCGCTAAATATGACCCTGTTTTATTTTTATATTCAGCTTTTCTTTTTGACTTCAATACTGCAAGCATGCTCACCGCAGTACCATCAGTTAATTCTGCCAACATCTGCTTTGCCATATTAACTCCCCATTTCTGTATTGCGCTACCTATTTTACCTTTTATTCAGAACTTTTGCTCATGGTCACTGAGCTTGTCGAAGTGACCATGAGCGAAACCCCTTTTATTATAATATTCACACAATTCTGTAATTTCACACAACTGACATTTGGGTTTACGCGCGGTGCATATTTCTCTGCCGTGGGCAATAACATTTACGTGAAAAATCAGGTAATCGTCAACATCCACTATATTCTCCAGAATTTCATGTGCCTGGTCCGGGTTGATATTTTCTTCTATTAACCCCAACCTTATCGCAATGCGATGAACATGGGTATCCACCGGCATTACCGGCATACCTAACGCAAACAATAATACACATGATGCTGTTTTTCTGCCCACACCGTTAAATGACATCAAGTATTCCAGTCCTTGCTGTGGTGTAAACTCCCGCAGAAAATCCAGCGTTATCCGACCATGTTCTATCCTTAAATGTTGCAATATAGCCTGAATACGCGGTGCCTTTTGCTGTGACAATCCACATGATTTTATTGCTTCTTCCACTTTTTCTGTCCGGGCATCCGCAACAGCATCCCAATCCGGAAATGCTGCTTTTAACAAATGGTACCCACGCCAGGAATTTATGTCAGTGGTACTTTGCGATAATATGGTTAATACCAATTCATCCACCGGTGGCAATACCCCACCTTCTAAACGGTGGGGATGATGAGCATGGTAGACATCATGCAGAATATCTCCGGCTTTCTTCGCCTTTCTCTTTAATTTATTATTTGATAGCAATGAAAATTTCTCACTTTATCCCATAATATTAGCCATTCAGCGAATTTTTCCTTTAGTAGCTGTAATAAACAGGAAAGGCTTTTGCAAAACCCGATAGTATCAATTTTTTGTTGTATGGAATGCCGTCCCTGACATTCCATAATATTCAGATAGATTTTCGTAATTGCATTAGGAGATTTTCGTAATTTCCTTAAGCAGAAATACTGATTTTTAATTAAACCACACTAAAAATCTCCTGTATTCAATATTAATCGTGTCACAAACGATATGAATTATTGTATAATCAAGGGCGATGGTAATATTCAGCATCTTAGCATTAACAGCATTTTCTGTATTATTAAACCTATATTGTTGCAAAGCGGTATGGGAACGTTCAAGCGTGCCCGGACGCAACGAACTTTTCTGGATGCTGTTGCTGGATGCCTGGTGGTCTTTTTTTGCTATCTTTGAAATCGCGGCAAATACCGGCAACCCTGCAGAAACAATTAGAATGAAATTGATATGGACAAGCCTTGAATATATCAGCATATCATCTATCGCCTCATTATGGTTGTTATTCGTATTACGATATATTGGTATTGAACCCCCTTTCATAAAACGCAATACATGGGCACTTTTTATAATTCCTGCCATTACGCTTTTATTAGTTTGGACCAATGGAATTCATGGTTTAATGTATAACAATACCGGACTTGTTACAGTAGATGGACACCCATTATTAAAAATTATTGCTTATGGTCCATATTTCCCGATAGCGGTTGGGTATAGTTGGATGATAACCGCAATTGGCATCGGTATCTGTTTCGTCTATTCTCTCAACACTTTATCATCATCACGCATGCAACTGCGGTTATTATTTGTCGCGGCTATGATACCATTGCTTTCAACAATATTTTACGTTTTCAAAATAGGTTTCCTGAAATATATTGATATCACCCCATTAACATTTGCAATTATCGGAGCTATTTTAACATACGCGATGCTTAAACATCGTCTGGTTGAATTAACCCCCATAGCGGTAAATACTATTTTTGAAAATATTCAGGATGGTGTAATAGTATTAAATGAAAAAACGGCAGTTGTTGAACTAAATCCTGCTGCCAGAAAAATGTTTATGGTATATGGCAATGAATTGTTCGGTAAATTGTTAAAAGATATATTGCCGGGACTACCGGATATTTCTGTAATGAACACAGAAAAAATATTCAATGACCAGCAAATAAATAGCAGATGGTATGATATTCGGTTTTCTCCGATTACGAATGGCGCGCAAATTGGTTGGATATTAACGATGCGTGATAATACCACCAAGCGTGAATTAGAAGAAAAACTGCATAAAATGGCCTATTACGACGGCATAACCGGGCTACCAAACCGTATGAGTTTCCGGGATAGACTGCAGTCAGAAATGGCGCGGGTAATCCGTACCCATGAAATGCTGGCAGTGATGTTTTTTGACCTTGATAATTTTAAAGAGATAAATGACAACCTTGGACATGCTACCGGAGATAAAGTGTTAAACCAGGTTGCCGAGAGAATATCATATGCTATACGTGGCAGTGACATGGCGGCCAGAATGGGCGGAGATGAATTTCTGGTGCTTATAACTGACATAAAGAAAAAAGAAGATGTCGCTTTTTCTGCCATGCGCATTCTCGATGCCATGCGCGAACCTTTTCACGTTAATGAAACAGTTGTTTATACCACTGCCAGCATTGGCATCGCCATTGTACCTGTTGACGGTACAGAAGCAGACATAGTGTTGCGAAGAGCAGATGAAGCAATGTATATCGCAAAAGTTAATGGCAAAAATCAATTTATGTATCGGTCATAAAAGGTAATAACAATGCAGAAAATTATCGCGGTTATTATCTTAACCGCACTGGTGTTTACCACCTACTGCGTCGAACTTAAAAATAACCCACCACAAATTACCATTAAAAATGCCTTGATAACCCCATTAATAACAGCAGATCCAGAAGACCCGGCATGGGTCCACGCGGCGGAAATCAGTAACCTTGTTGATGTCCTAAACCCTGCTTTTGGCCAGCCAAAAGCACAACCCACCAGAATAAGATTGTTGTGGAACGAAAAATATCTGTTTGTAAGGTTTTATTGTGCCGATAATGATGTTTATTGCACCGAAACCGGCAGGGATGCGGCATATTACAAAGGTGATGTTTCCGAGGTATTCATTGACCCGGTTGGTGACGGGATGACGTATTATGAAATACAGGTTAGCCCATACAATGGTGTAATGGATGTCATGACCGTGTTATCCGCAAAACCTGAGTTTGATGAAACCGGCAGATTAACTAAAGAAACCGCCGAACGAAATATGAATAAATTCATCGAATATACTATCCCCGGTTTTAAACCTGCCGCGTCAATACAAAAAGATAAAGATGGCAAAGTTATCGGTTGGATAACTGATTTTGCTATTCCGGCTGATATAGTTATGAAAAGATATTGGAAAAAAGAGTTTGAACCTATGACAATACGCGCGAATTTTGTAAGATATGACCAGATGAAAATAGCCGGAAAAGAAGAACGTTTCTTTATTCCGCAAAATTGGTCACCCACCCAACACGGTTGCCCGCATCTGAGTGCCGCCGTGATGGGATATGTGAAATTGGAGAAATAACAATGGCTGGAATTGATAATATCGGCGTAATCGCCCCCCTGACAGATAATCCGACAGAAGCGTTTTCTCATGTTCTTGAAGTTGGATTAAAATGTTGCCAGTTAGTAAGTTGGGAACCAACAAAAATTAGCCAGGCAACAGCGGAAAATGCCCGCGCAATTGCCAGTGATATGGGTATTACTATCACCCATTTTTGGTGTGGATATTCCGGACCGGTTGCATGGAATTATTCTGAAGGCCCTGCCACCATCGGATTAGTACCGCCGGATATGCGCGAATTACGCACCAGTGAACTGATGCGCGGGGTGCAAATAGCCAACTGGTTGGGTACCAAAGATGTTATAACCCATGTTGGATTTTTACCAATTGACCCAAAAGACGCAAATTATCGCGGTACTGTTGAAGCGTTAAAAGCGATCGCCGGCAAATGCGCGGATTATGGGATATATTTCGATTTCGAAACCGGACAGGAA
>CAZNLA010000024.1:0-23391 GCA_964573385.1 uncultured bacterium | reverse complement strand
CTGGCTGTTACAGGTCGCAGTTTAACCATCCACTTACCATCAGCATCCGCAACAGTTTTTTTTGTTTGTCCGGCATATGCCACAGCAATTTTAGTGCCGGGAATGTCTGTACCCCAAATGGGCAATGCCACCCCTTGTTGCAACACCATGTGGTCGCTGATTATTGAGGGAAGTTGTAACCCTTTCACGGCATCGGCAGACCATGCGCCGGCGACAATTAAAATAAATGCCGCAACCAAAACCCCAAAACGCCAAAAAACTCTTAAACTCATCTTTAACCCCTTTAGTTGTTTAATCGGTTTACCGATTTGTAAATTAATTGTAGCAGATTATTATGGTGTTAGTAAGTAAATCAGTAAAAAAAAGTCTGGAATTTAATAAAGGTATAACTTCTATTGTGTTGCTACTCTGTAGCATTAACTTTAATAGTTGTCATGCTGCTATTAATGTGTCGCCGCGTTGCTATTATTAATTCAGTAACAACAGGTGTTAACCTAACCTAATGCACATTTTATGATTTGAAAAATAATTTGTGATTTAAACCAACCCAAGCTGGGTTGAATAATTATAGAACAATATAACGTATAGTAAAACAGACACAAGCGCGGGTAGCATATAACATAGCAGATTGTTGGTCATTATATGCGACCCGCTCTGGGGTCGGAAATCTCATGATTGATTCTTTTCTATAAATATATGACTCCTCTGGAGTCAAAATCATTGTTAATACAATGATTTTAATAAACGTGTATACTGGCTTACACTTGGGGATACTCATTAAAATGCCTTTCCAAGGCATTTATTACATTTAAACTGAAAACTTGTCCAATTTATTCGACTCAGGTTGTTTGTTAGTTACAGTTACAAATTTAGTAATCTATCGAGGCTTTGCAAAACCTGTCTGAATTGTAGGGAATGCCGTCCCCGGCATTCCGTTAATAGGGAGTTTCTATCTCAAAAAGGAACGCCGGGACGGCGTTCCGTACAGGGATAATAGAAATAGATAATTGGGTTTTGTAATTCCCTGTTTCGTAAAAATAACAATCGTTGATATACTACACGTAATTCCCTTCCTCGCGCCAGATATTAAGCATATCTTCGTATCGTTTTAATTTCATACCGGTGTAGACACAATTGCTGGTGGAGAAGATATAACCACCACCGGGCATACCGTGGCGTAACGCGTATCTTACCGACTCCGCGCATTCTTCGTCTGTGCCGGTATCCAGTTTTCCGCAATTTACATTGCCAATTATGCATACTTTGTCGCCATATAACCGTTTCACTTCGGCGATATCTACACCTGCCTGTGGGTCAATGGAGTGGAGTGCGTGTGGGTTTGCCGCGACTAATTGGTCGATGATGGGCATTATATTGCCATCGGTATGTTTAATTGTATAAAAACCCATTTCCCGGTAACTTTTAATTAATTTTGTTAAATATGGTGTGACAAATTCCGCGAATTGGTTGGGGCTAAGGAATGGTCCGACATTCAGGCAATAATCAGAACAAAGAGCAAAACCATCCAGACTTGTCAGCGCTTTATAACGTTCAGCATTTGCCAGCATTCCGTTAACCCATTTATCTGCCTGTTCTTTCAATTTATCTGCTTCATCCACAAGTTGGTATGAAAAATCCAGCATATTATCGCCATTTGGAATGCCGTAAGTGGCATCGCCATGCAGCATTAAAAAATATTTGTCGCCGCTTTTGTCGCGGATTAAGTCAATTAATCGCACCACTTCTTCTAAATTACCGGGATTAGGATGGATGAATATTGCGCTATGTTCATATTTTTCCGCGGTTGCGATGTATAAATCAGCAATGTCATTACGGTGCAGTTGCCGTTCTTTCTCTTCCATCTGGTCCCACTGGCCATAACTGCGTTGGGTTGGATGCACCTTGCCAAACGCTTCCATGGTCAGGTAAAAAACTAATTCAAAATGTGGAACCCGACCGATTAGCGGTTTGCGTTCCAAAGCGGCAATAAATCGTTCTCTGGGTGTCATAATGATTGCTCCTTTATGCGGATAAACAACTTCTGAAATCTTATTATTCTATAAAGGTACATTTTATCCTGCTGATATTAATCAGGTGATTATTTGCTGAACTTTTATTTTATATTTGACACATATCCGGTATTATATGGTAATATAGTCGTTAACATAATAAACCGGTTTAAGTTGTTACACACTGTTGTTTAACCGGTAAAACTATTATATTATTTCAATTACAGGACTTTCGCTTAAGGTCACTTCGACAGGCTCAGTGACCGGTCGCTGAGCCTGTCGAAGCGACTATTTTTAAGCAAATTTCTCTTTGAAAGCGAAAGTCCTGTCAATTAATTTAAAAAACAATCGTATTTTATTATTCATTAAGTAGGTTTTACATGAAAATCAAAATTGTTTATTTCATTTGTATGGTACTTGTTTTTGCTATTCAATTTCCGGTGTTTTCCGCTGGTTTATTAACGACGGCATTGACACCGGCAGATTTGGATGCTGTTGGATTTACCCAATATTTTGATGGTGCTGAGCAGTCGTTAGGAGTGGTCGATGGACCAACCCATGTTGTTTGGACCACTACCACTGCTCCACAATGGGATGGGGTGAAATTTGGCGCAAGCAAAAACCCGGGTGCGCGATATATGCGGATTGGATTTAATACCCCGATATTAACCGGTTCGGTATTAGTGCGGGGTGGTGGAACCGTCAGCGTATTAAGACCTGATGCAGTGTATCCCGGCAATATGAGTGACGATAAACAATGGATTCCGGCACAGCGGATAAATAGCGGGAAAGTGGTAAGCACTGAAGTAGTTAACGAGGGATATTCTGTATGGGTGTTGCCAGCCAATACTCTGACCCGGGCGATACGGTTTACCCATACTGCTGTCCTGACAGACGCTACTTTTAACGGTTGGCTTGGTGGTATTTACCTGTTATCCAACCGGGTTGCCAATATTGCCCCGCAGGCTATCGCCGGGGTTAGCGCCAGTATAGATAATTCAGTTAAAATAAATAACGAGAGTAATGATGGAACATGGAGCGCGTGGGATAATAACGCTACCGGGAATGCGACAATAATATCTACCGGTAATCCGGAATGGGTAATGCTGGTGTGGTCGAAAGCAATTACTTTAGCCGGTTTGAACGCGTTATGGGCCGGTTTTGCCACTGCTGAAGTACAATATTTTACCGGTCCTGCTGATTTGCACCCGCGAGAGGCGACAGATGCAGATTGGAAGACTATTAAGATATTCGATAAGGTTGATAATCAATACCCACGGGCGTTGGGGGTTAATTGGATGGAGTTCGATACCAGTGTGACCACACGGGCAATAAGATTAAAATTAACCAAAGTGACAACAGAAAGTCATCCACATTTAATTAACAGAACCTGTGGCGGAAAGCGTGTCTGGTTAGGAGAATTGCTGGCACTGCAATCATTGAATAGTGCTGCGTTAGATACAGCAATTATACCAGCCACAACCACCACATCAAGTTTACATCCACCAATTCCAATTCGTTTCAACCTTGCAGAAGATGGTATTGTTTCATTAGTAATTGAAGATGCCACCGGTAAACGCATACGCAACCTGGTAAGCGAAACGCCATATGCTGCCGGGAATAATATTGCCTGGTGGGATTGCATGGACGACCTGGGACGTGATACCGAGGCGGCAAGCCATGGTGTTTATAATACCCCGGGCAAGTTTGTTTCTCCGGGAACATACCGGGTACGGGGCATTACCCACAAAACTATTGATTTATCTTATGAGTTTTCATTATATAATGGTGGGTCACCGGCATGGCTGACAGCGGACAGCACCGGCGGATGGTTAGCGAATCATACTCCCCCCAGCAGTGCGTTATTTGTCCCCGGCAACGAAGCACCCGGCGGAAAACCGTTAGTATTTTTAGGAAGTTATATATCAGAAGGACCTCCCGGTTTAGCATGGGTAGATCTTGATGGACGCAAGGTTGGCGGTCGTGTATGGGTGGGTGGAAACTGGACAGGCGCGCCTTTCCTGGCACGGGATGCCGGGCCGAAGGCGATTGCCGGCCAATACGCATATGTTGGGTCTGCCTTTGATTTGGAATTGCGCTTAACTGCTCTTACTGCCGCAGCAGATAAACAGGTTATTACATATACCTTTGCATCAAAAGATTTGGCGGTATTAAATGGGATAGCGGTTTATAACGGGTTAATGGTTTGCAGTCTGCCGCAATTAAAGCAACTGTTGTTGATAGATGTTAGTGCCGGCAAAGAATTGGGAACCACAACCATTACTGATACCCGCGGTGTGGCATTTGACGCGCAGGGACGTTTACTGGTGCTGGTTGGTAACACACTGCAACGATACACTGTACCGGCCATGACTGCGAATATGACATTAACCGCACCGCAAACAATCATCAGCACCGGGTTGGATGACCCGCGCCATATAACACTGGACTCCAAAGGTAATATATATATTGCCAATGCCGGTGTAAGCCATCAAGTTAAAGTATTCGCCAGCGACGGATCGTTTTTGCGTAATATTGGCGTTGCCGGTGCGCCTAAGGCCGGGCCATATGACCCATTACATATGAATAATCCTAACGGAATGGCGATAGATGAAAAAGACCAGTTATGGGTGACTGAGAATGATTTTCAACCGAAGCGCGTCAGTGTGTGGGGGTTGGATGGTAAATTTATCAAAGCATTTTATGGACCGGCGGAATATGGTGGCGGCGGTAACATTGATTCAACAGATAAGAATAAATTTTATTATCATGGTATGCAGTTTAAACTGGATTGGGTTAAAGGCACAGACACGTTGGAGTCGGTATATTATCGTCCTGCCGCAGGCGATTTAACATTGCCGGACATCGGACAATCCGGCGGTTATCCTGAGACTCCAATTTATCTTAACGGAAAACGTTATTTCACAAACTGTTATAATAGTTGTCCAACAAATGGTACTGGCATAACGATAATATGGGTGGACAAAAACGGTATTGCTATACCGGCAGCAGCAATGGGACGCGCAAATGACTGGAGCGTATTGGCGGGTGACACATTTAAACCGAATTGGCCAGCCGGTGTGGATTTAAAAGGTGATTACTGGCAAAACCAGGCAAGTTTTGTATGGACAGATGCAAATGACGATGGACAGATGCAGGTAAGTGAAGTATCTTTCAAGAAAATCAGCAGTGGTGGCATGACGGTAATGCCCGATTTGTCGATTCTTTGTTCCCGATATGATGTTAATACCGTGCGGTTTGCACCGGTGAAATATACTACCGGTGGTGCACCTTATTATAATGTTGATGCCGGTGAAATTTTAGCGAAGGATGTCAGCGGTCCGACAAGTTCCGGTGGCGACCAGACACTGGTGGATGGCAAGGGTTGGACGGTATTAACCGTCGCTCCCAAGCCGTATGCTCCGCAATCGCTTTGTGGCGTTAATAAAGATGGTAAATCAAGTTGGTCTTATCCATCATTATGGCCGGGTCTGCATGCGTCGCACGAATCACCGGCACCGGATAGATTAGGCGAATTAATTGGCACCACCAGATTATTGGGCGGAATATTCACCCCGCGCAAGGGTGATGCCGGGCCGATGTGGGCAGTTAACGGCAATATGGGGAATATGTATCTGTTTACTTCTGACGGATTATTTGTCTCCACCATATTTCGCGATGTCCGGGTGGGGCATTCATGGACCATGCCAGTGGCGCAACGTGGCATGTTGTTGAATGATATCTCCTGTAGTGATGAGAATTTCTGGCCATCAATTACACAGACACCGGATGGCAATATTTATGTAATGGACGGAAATCGTGTTTCTATTGTCCGGGTAGATGGACTTGATTCAATTGTACGACTTCCCAACTCCGACATTACCATTACCAGCAGCGATATCGCCAAATGTCAGGATTATTTTCAACAACTTGAATTAGAACGGCAAAAAACCCAGGGATTGGGATTGTTAAAGGTAAGCATGATGGATATTGCCCCTGTGGTTGATGGCGCGTTGGCGGATTGGCAGGGGGTTGAATGGGTTACGGTTGATAAACGTGGTGTTGCCGCATATTTTAACAGTAACAGCAAACCATACGATGTAAGTGGCGCAGTCGCTATTTCTGGTAACAGATTGTATGTAGCTATTCGTAACGCGGATTTAGATTTGCTGACAAATTCCGGAACAATGCCAATCGCACCGTTTAAGACAGGTGGCGCTATTGATATTATGATTGGCACAAACCCGAGAGCGGACGAAAAACGTACCAACCCGGTGGAAGGTGATTTGCGTTTACTGGTAACCATAGTTAATGGCAAGCCTTTGGCAATGTTATACCGACCGGTGGTCCCGGGTACCAAAGTACCTGTTCCCTTCTCATCTCCATGGCGCACAATTACCATTGACCGTGTTGATGATGTTTCCGCTAATTTGTTGCTTTCCACCGATAATAATGGTAATTATGAGTTCTCGATTCCATTTGATACCCTGGGATTACAGGTACAACCGGGAATGCTGATTAAAGGTGATATAGGTTTATTGCGTGGTAACGGTTTCCAGACTTTGCAACGGGTATATTGGGCAAACAAGGCTACGGGCATCACTGCTGATGTACCGTCAGAAGCGATGCTTACCCCGTTATTATGGGGGAAATGGCAATTTGAAAAATGGTCATATACCCCACAGTCAATGCCGGTATTAATTTCACCGGCTAATAATGCCTTTGATATACCAACTTCACCTACATTAACATGGAAACCTGATGCTGTTGCGACGGTTTATTCTGTGGAAGTGGCTACCGATTCGACATTTTATGATCGCATAATAAGCGACCAGACTGTCACCACCACATCATACAATTTAAGCAATTTGTTAACCAATACCAAATATTATTGGCGAATTAAATGTGGCGATGGCACTTTATGGGGCACACCGGGGACAGCGGTATTTACCACCATTACCCGTATAGGAACACCAACATTAACAACACCGATTAATGCTGCTGCCAATATCCCCATAAGCACAACATTATCATGGCAGGCAGTAGCAAATGCTGTTAATTATACAGTTGAATATGCGACAAACACTAATTTTACTGACGCCCAATCAGCCACCGGTCCTTTTTTAACTACTGATGTTGCTTTGATTTCCAACAGTCGTTATTTCTGGCGCGTAAAGGCTGCTGATGTTAATAGCAGTAACAGCAATTGGTCGTCTGTCTGGTATTTTTCAACTGTTAATACCGTCGTGGCGTTAACCACACCGGTATTAATTTCGCCTGCAACCAATGCTCTGGGGGTACCGGTAAACGCTACATTTACATGGTCTTCAGTCGCAAATGCGAGCGCTTATGATTTCGAAATATCATCAAATTCAAAAATAGTTGCCAGTTTATCAATATCTTCTGCCCGCACCAGTGTATCTTTATCAGCAACGTTGGCGAATAACACGGTTTATTCCTGGCGGGTACGTGCTAAAAATGGTATTAATATTGGTGCATGGTCACCAACCAATACCTTCACTTCCGCCGCGTTTGCGCCGATTACCGGGGTTGATGCCGCGATATCAAAATCAAGAACAGTGATTCCATTAGTTGGCGTTGGCATTGTCAATACTGATGGTTCCCAGCAATCTGTGCAGATAAATCAGCCACTTAATCGTCAGAGCGAGTTCTGTATTATTATAAAAAATACCGGAAATGTCTCTGATAATTTCCTTATTACCAGCGCAACTGTTGTTGGCAAAAATTGGAAAGTTGGAATATTTGATATTAGTGGGACAGATTGCACGCAAAAATTATTCAATGGCGGTTGGTTGACAGGTATATTAAAACCGGGTGAATCATTAAGATGTTTTGTCAGATTAGTGGCATATAGTGGAATATCAATATCTAACGGAATACCTCAGTCTCAGACGTTGAATATAACCGCCAAGTCATGGAAAGATTATGCCAACAAAGTAACCACCCCGGCTTCTGATACCGTAATTGCCATATCAGTTTTGACGGGTATGTCGAAGTTATAAAAGAAGGTTCGCTTTTTAGGGGGTCTGCTTAAAACTTAACTAATCAGTCGGATCGGTCAGATCCGACTGATAGGTTATGCGAAAGTCCTGTTATAATCATTAGCAGAACTTATCAAATAAACCGGAAATCGGGCATTTCACCGGCATTTATAACTTCATTTACTTCGTCCCACATATCATCCTGGTATTTTCTGCAGGTATATAATGCCAGTAATGAATATGTTAGCGTAACGGTAGCGCGTTGCCGTACCTGGCGTTTCCCTTGTAACCGTGTAGCCATATCCCCATAAACCTTTGCCAATTCTTTTCTTTCACCATCGGCGGTAAATATGCCACCGTGGTTTGAAATATCGTTTGATGCTGGCATATCAAAAGTCGGCCAATTGATAAAGCCGTTAATATGAGGAATAAGGGTGTCACACAGGGTGCGGGTATAATCGGCGTGCTCTTTTTCGCTGCGATATGGTAGTTCTGATATAAAGCGTGATTCGCCACCGCCATACCATCCGAATTCCTGCAACACCACCGGTTTGCCATAATGGTCAAGTCGTGACATACCAATACAGGCATTTAACCAGTAAGTTAAGTTTTCGCCACCATCCAACGGGTCGCCACGTCCATCCGGAGTTGCCTGCCAGGCCGGGTAGGGGTGGTGCGTTACGAAGTCAAACAGGTCGTGAATGGCAATATTCTGGAAACCATTAGCAAGCCATAAATCCTGGTCAGGTGACAACCATCCGTTGTTCCCGGAGACTATCATGTGGTCCGGACTAACGCCACGAATCACATCGCATTGGCGTTTGCACCAGTCATAACCACGGTCGTTCATATAAATACGGAAATCATTGGCGCATAAATCGTAAGGTTTTTCAATGAACAATACTGACCCGGGAACATCGGCAAATGTGTTATAACTGCTGTTATAACAACGATTCATGGTTTCAACGCTGCCATATTTCTGTTCAAGCCAGGTTGGCCAGTTATCTTTCAGCATAGCATCAATTCGTAACTGGTCGGGGGTGGCGTCAACTGTCATGTGTGATACCGAACTGTAAAGTAATTCGTTGCGCAGATCCCATGCCCAAATTGCCGGATGCCCGGAATAATGTCCGACAAAATCATGCCAGAACGCGCATGATTCATCAGTCGATTTACCGTTATCTGCCAGTTTTTCAACATCAAACCAGTCATTGCCACCAATGTAGCCGCCAACTGGCATCAGGTAAACGCCATGTTTTTCTGCCAGAGTTATAAAGGTATCCCAGTTTTTCATGCCGTTAGCTTTTAAACCCGTTTGCGGGTCGAAAACTTCATTAACCCCTATCGCCTGGCGCACACAGTTTAATCCTAAATCTGCCATAATACCGAAACGACGGTCAACGTCGTCAGTATTAAAAGATTGAAAAAGCGTCCCCTGGGCCGGATGCTGGTCGTTCAGCATGTTGCCACCTAATGGGGTTATGTATTCACCACTTCCGGCGAGTTGAAAATTCCAGCGGTCACCCGCAACCTGAACAGGTTTCATATAAAATACTCCAAAAATAGATTTTAAATCAGGACAACGACATGATACCAATAGTATCAATGTGTGAAAAGTATTACAAAGTAGCGAAAATATCACAGTTTTAAACTATAAAACAGATTTTGCTTAACTTGTTTAGCAAAAAATACTAAATTTAGTTAAAAACTCTTGACAAGGTTATTATAGAAACGCATAATAGGAAAAATTAGTTTCTGACATGTAATCCGGTGTATAGTAAGTTCGTGTTACTTTTTTAATTGGCTCTTGACATTTATAGCCGTCAAAAGTATTTTAATTAACTGATAAACATTTTATAAATTTATGTTGTGAACTGTTCAGATATTCATTTTTATAACGATTGTGTTATAAAAATTATAATATTTTTTTTATTTAATATGAAAACTTTTTAAAAATGACTGTGTCACATTAATAGTCTTAAAAAGTCATTAAATGACTGATACTTAGCCGTCAGGTCGACCAGAAAAGACGGTGTATTTTAAAAATCAGCGAAATTATATTAAAGCGTTTATGTTTTATATAATGCCGTTGAAAAGAATAGTAGGTTACATATCGTGTCTGACACGCCTGAACTGAAGACAGAATCATGCAATATTGCAAAGCCGGAATATCAACGTGGTTTAACACTGCGTTCATTTTTTGTTTGCTTATTTGCCTTACTGCTGATGGGTGCCTGGATTGAATATCAGGAATGTTATTTAACCGGCGGACCAATAGCTGAAAATGCCCCACCCAGCAGTGCTGTTGCGGTAATATTCATTGTATTGGCCATCAGTGGCGCACTATATTTATTGCGTCGGCCATTTAAATTAATGAAGTCTGAATTGATATTTATTTACGCCGCTTTGTTAGTTGCAGCACCATTAATGACCCAGGGGATGTGGCATAGATTTTTCACCATGACGACTGCTATCCCGCATAACCGGGACTTCAAATCCTATGAAAGTTTGCCACCAATGTTATGGCCCCATGGCAATAATCTTGTTTCCAATGGTCGTTTTGAAAAAGCATTGGATGGATTTGTTACATCAAGTTATGGCAAATATGATTGGAATGAAATTGAATGGAAAGGGAAAAAGTGGAAAAGCCCTTTACTGTCTAATTTAAAAGGTTCCACTGGAAACGCAGAAATTTCAGTAGTAATTCCCCGTATGAAAGGCGATAAACAGATTTTAATTCCTGGGGAAAGCTTTCTTTTTTCTACTTTAATTAAGGCTGATGGTTTTAATGCAGAGTCATCTTTTTATATAAGTTTGCGGTCAGATGATGAAAGTCAGCCGACGATTATATATAATGGGGCAACTAATACCGTACCTACATTCTCCAATCGCGGTGGTTTTGACCGCATTGGAGTTACCCCGGTTATTATTCCTGAAAACACCAAACGTGATTTAACTATAGCTATCGGTATAAAAGGTCCGGGAACCATTGCCGTACAGGATGTTGAGTTTTTTAATAATATGGCAGTCGAGGGTTTGTACTCAGGTCGTCGTATTGTTCAGGCGAAAAATAATGCGGCTTTGGGCGATAACGAACGCGCCTTTCTGTTAGAAAAGCCAGATAACATGTTCAGTTTCGCCGGTTTGAAGTACCTGCTCACCGCATATATACCATGGAATCAATGGATTGTTCCGTTGATAGCATGGACAGTACTTATAGGTGCATTGTTCATGGGTTTCATGGGCTTTAACGTTTTGATGCGCAAACACTGGGTAGAAAATGAACGATTTACCTTGCCGATGAATATCTTCCCGCGCCAGTTCTTTGGCGAGGAAGTAAGCAGTCCTGGCGAGGCAGCCCAGAGTTTGTTTACAAATAAGATTATGTGGATCGGTTTTGCTATCACATTCATCATTGTAATATTTAAAGGTTTAAGTTTCTATTTCCCGGCTATTCCACCACCGCCATTTACCACTATGTGGGGCGGACAGTCGTTAGCAACCTATGTTGATGACCCCAATTTAAAAGCACTGCTTGGTAATATGACACCGGTGGTAATTTTCTCACTGCTGGCAATTACATTGTTAATTGAAACAGAACTGTTATTTTCCATCTGGTGCGGTTTCTTTTTATTCCAATTCATGTTCATGTTTGGAAAGATGAATAAATGGAACAGATTTTCCGGGTATCCATGGGAATGGCAACAGGCAATTGGCTCCTTCGTAGCCTATGCCTTAATTGGTGTTTATGCGGCTCGCAAACATTTGGCAAAGATTTTCAATGCAGTATTAAAACGTAAAACGATAGATGATTCAGCAGAGATATTATCATATCGCGCCGCCCTGGTATTCATTATAATATCAATCCTGGTGTTGGTACTATGGGGATGCTGGACGAAGATGGGGGCTGGCGTTAGCCTGCTGTTCTTTGGCTGGTTGTTAATATGTGGTTTTGCTGCCAGTAAGATTCGCGCAGAAGTAGGTATGCCATTTGCGTATTGGACACCTTATTTCGGAATGATTTTCGTATCGGCAATCGGTGGTTTTGCGATATTCGGCACTACCGGTATGCTGGTGGCAACCATGGCCAGCGGTTTCATGTGTACATCATGCTTCCTCTTTATCGCTCCGGTACAGGTAGAAATGATGGAGTTGGGCAGACATTTTAAAGTACGTCCAAAAGATATACGAACCGGTTTGATAATGGGATTGATAGGCGGCATTTTCATTGGCGGATTCACTCTCTTATCATGGGCTTATGGAATCGGTGGCGACAATATGAAATATTCCTGGCCGTATTCACAAAACTGGTATTTCAACGGCTATCGCACTGGCGAGTTGTCCGCTGACCGCAGTTATTCTACTGCTGTAGCGGCAAACAAGGTATATACTCCTGCACCAGAAAATGCACCATTAAATATATTCAAATCTCCGCTCAATATTGATGCGAAAGGTTTGGTTATCGGTATAGTTGTTACTTTGATTTTAGCACTTTGCAGAGGATTATTTGTATGGTTCCCTCTGCACCCTATCGGGTATGTACTTGCTACAACCTTCTTTGGACGAACCATGTGGTTCAGCATCCTTATAGCCTGGCTGGTCAGGGTAATTGTCTTAAAGATTGGCGGCGTTCATTCTATTCGCAAAGGCTTGACTCCATTTGCAGTGGGAATGTTCCTTGCATGTATATCGTCAATTATTGTATTTGAAGTTGTCGGCTTCGTCCTGCGGGCACAAGGGATTACTTCGGTGTATGCATTATGGCCATGATGAATAATATGAAAAAAATATCAATCAATCAATGGTTTGTAGCGTTAGTATTCATTTTGCTGGGTATTGCTCTACTCTACCTGTTCGTTCATTTCGCAGAGCCGGAAGAATCAAAACCAGCACTGCAGTTCACACAGAAATATTCTGAAGCTGATATTGACGCAAAGAAGATATTGTCTGAAGCCGGATTAAAAGAACAGTTGGCAAAGATAGAAAAAGCCAGCATTAGACCGGATGAACGAGTTCAGGGACGCTACACCGGCACCGCAGGATTTTATCGTACTGCTGATGAGATTCGCAATACATTTACCACTTCAGGGCTGGAAGTTATTGACGAAACTTTCCCGGTAACTGTGCCGGTAACTGAATATTGTGAAATATTAGGCGCAAATGGTAAACCGCTGCCCGGTATCGCTGTCTATCCTTTTGAACCATCAGGTGTAATGACAGCATCATTACCGGCGGAAGGTGTATCCGGGAAATTGATTCCCACCGAATCATCGCAACCATCTGACTTAACTGGAAAAACAATAGAAGGAAATATCATCCTTAATAATGGTTTTGATTGTCAGTGGCCAATTATGGCAAGTATGGGTGTTAAAGCGATATTAATTCAGGATGATCCGGCAGAGTTACCGCTAAGCGTTGATGACCCGAAGAATTGGGCATCTTTCGTAACTCCGCATGATGTTTCTTTTCCCCGTTTTTATGTACGTGGCCCTATCAGCAAATTTGCAAATCAACAGTTGACTCTGCGCAGTAAAGTAACCTGGCAAAATAAGATGGCCAGTAATATTTTAGGTGTACTTCGCGCTCCCAATGCTGCTCAGGAAGCATTGGTAATTACTGCTCATTACGATAGTTCGTCCCGTATCCCAGATTATGCACCTGGTGGTGAAGAAGCATTATCAGTTGCGGCAATGCTTGAAATAGCCCGGTCGTTATCTCAATACAAGCAATATTTAACCAGAGCCGTCATATTTGTCGCAGAGGCGGCACGCACCCAAACAATGGAAGGAACTGAGAAATTACTGGAAGCAATTGACGAACTCAGAAATAAACCACGAGAAGGTCAGTCTATAGCCGAACGATTGGCTAAATCGAAAAGACAACTTGAATACGCAAACCAGGCTCTGGCATTATTGAAAGGGGCAGATAAATGGAATGCGTCTTTTAATGACGAGTGGAAAAATGTTGACCCGGAATATAAAAAGTGGGTTGAACATGGTTTTGCCATTGCCGCCGGTGAGGTTTGTCTGGAACGTCAGGAAGCAACATTGCAGGCAAATTTAGCATGGATACGCGCTGGCAGATTAATTTATCGTTTAGGTTTTAAACCGTCTACAGATGCTGAACGTGCTGACCCGGCGAATAAACATCCTTTATATAGTGCCTTTTTGACAGCAAAAAAAGAAGAAAGTCAAACCAGTAACGCCATTTCAGTCCCATTCTGGCAGTCAGCAGAACAGTTTGGAGAAGATTTTACAACGTGGGGATATCTGAAACAGGCCGAAAAGTTCTTTAATGATGCTAAATTATATGAAGAACAGGAAACTGTAAAATTAACCAGTATGACTGCGGTTAAGCAATTATTTAAACCATACGACAATACTTTGACAATTAACTTGGAACTGTATTCTGGTGGTGAGAAAGCTGTTAAGGATTTGGTAGTATTTTTAGGACGTGGAAATGTTGGCACAATCGTGGAACCGCAGGTAGGTTCAATTAGCCGAGTAATAAGAGAAAAAGCCGCGTTAGCGATGGGTGTAACCTGCTGGAGTTCACAGGATGTTTCTGGCGGAATCAACGACCCAAGTATTCATAATGCAGCATCAACAGTATTTCCATCGGTTTTATGGTTTAATAATAATCGTCTTGCATTTTCTATTGCAAATAAATTATTCTTCCCCAATAAGTTTGGAACACCAGATGACAATATTACCGGTATTCCGACTGCTGTTGTGGGTGAGCAGATTGCCCCAATCGGTAAAGGATTATTAACAATAGCATGTGGCAATATTGCATTTAAAACTTTACACCGTCCCATTGATGAATTGCAGACTATATCTATCAGCGGTTCAGTATTTACCAATGCGGATGCCAGTTCACAGGTTCCAAGTCATCCAATGGGCAGAAATACAGTGGTTCACCTGGTATGGCCGGATTTAGCTAGATCTGGAACCGGCAGTTCTCGTGGAGTTCGCATATTTCCCATTTTATTGACAAATCCGTATGGCGAATACAATCGTCCGCAGGTATTTGATTTTCTGAATTGGTTACCAACAGCAAAGTTCCTTGCTACAAGATTTGATGATTCTGGTAATTTGCTTTTCTATGCGGATTCAACAGCCGCTGCTACTGTATTTCAAAATGAAAAGGTAATACCAAATACATTAATACGCGGTATAGACAAACCTGTAAATATAGCATTATTCCGCGCATCGCAAAGTTCATGTTTCCAGAAAGGAAACCCGAAAACGCTGAATTCATATGCTGGATTTGACTTTGTGCGTATTGGATCTTTGCAGGCACCTGAAAAGTGCAATATTATATCGGCTGGTGATTCACCGGCTTTCAGTGCGTTTCTGCCACCAGACTTCAGCTATGCTATTGCTTTGAAAGATGGCAGCATGGAAAACCCGGAAGTTCAAACTTATCGCGCATTTATGTTGAATGTAAACCCTGATGATATTTTGAGTATTGATTCTAAGGATATATCTGATAAAGAACAGGAATTATTTGGTAATGGTTACCTGGCTGCTGATACCCCTAATTTGACTTTCTCGTATTTTGATGCCGCGGCTTCGATGTTGCGTACCAATGCCAAGCGTCTGCGTATTCAGGATAAATACCACATGGCAGACAAGCAGATGAAAGAATCGCATGTTCGCGCCATAGAATCTCTGAAACGCGCGCGGAAAGAACGATTAGAAGGTCAGACGGTATTAGCCGTGAATGACGCCGGCAGGGCTTTGGCTGACGCGACGAACAACCATCCAGTTATTCGTATGAAAATCGCCAGTGCAATTCTCGGTATCTTGTGGTATCTTGGCTTGCTGATTCCTTTTGCATTTTTCTTTGAGAAGTTAGCATTTGGATTTACTGATATTCGCAAGCAATTGCTGGCGAGTGCGGTTATCTTCACATTATCATTCCTGCTGCTGCAGGCATTCCATCCGGCGTTCCGCATGGTCGCCTCGCCGATGATGATTCTGTTAGGTTTCCTGATTTCACTATTGGCTGTACTGGTTATTGGTATGGTGGGTGGTAAGTTCCAGCAGACGATAAAAGATTTACGCAAACGCGAAGGTAATGTGGAAGGTGCGGATATTAACCGTGCCGGCGTAATAGGAACCGCATTCATGCTCGGGTTAAATAATATGCGTCGACGCAAGGTGCGTACCGGTTTAACCTGTGGCACACTGGTTCTGATCACGTTCGTCATGATCTGTTTTACTTCCGTATCATCCGATGTCATTGAAGACGAAACCATAATTGGACGCGCTCCATCTAACGGTATATTTAGACGCGATGTTAACTTTGTCCCGTTGACTGGAAATGAGGTTTCTAACCTGCGCCAGTTGTATGGTCTCGATTATCCAATTGCTGTACAATCATGGGTAGTCAGCAGACTTAACCCGCAGGAATTGAAAAATGCCTTAATCACACTTGACTGTAAAGGGGTTGGCAGAAATAATGCCAAGCGCACAGATGTTAACGCTGCTGTGGTATTATCATGGAATGAACCTCAATTTTCACATATTGATCAGTATTTAGTTACAAAAAATAGATGGTTCCCACGTCCGCCGGTGACATCAGAAGAAAAGGCCAAGGCGTTAAGTACCGGTTATAAAATGGTCAATTATGTTATGCTGCCAGAAGAAGTAGCTAAAAAATTGGAAATCAGCGTTGATGACGTGGACAGTGGTAAAAAACCAATAGTCACTATCCGTAACGAAGATTATGAAGTATTAGGTATTTTCGATAGTATCGCTTTAAGTAAGCATGCCGGGTTAGACGGACAATCTATTATGCCGTACGACCTGAATAGCATACAAACTTTGGGACGGTCATCTGTTGGCGACAAGTTCGTACTTCCTTTTAATATTTCACGTTTGCCGGGTTCTCTGGTAATTCTTACTAATAAAGCGCCGATTCTTGATCCAAGCAAAGAAGAAGAAATTATAATATCCTGCTCTATTGGTTTACCATCTGATCCATATACATTAATCCCTGGTGGTTTGGAACATCCGGGAATATCCAACAGTGAACAACGTGGAGTTGTTGCACAGTATTTAGAACGGGTAGGAGTTCCCGGGTACTATGCCATTGATGGTTATGCATATTCTGGTCAGCGCACCCGTGGTCGCCGCAATGAGGGTATTATTGCATTAATTATACCGTTATTACTGGCAGCGTTGACAGTATTTAATACTATGCGGGGTTCAGTATATGAACGTCAGGATGAAATATATGTATATAACGCCGTCGGTATCGCGCCAAATCATATCTTCTTTATGTTTATGGCAGAGGCATGCGTATATGCGGTAATCGGGGCTTTGGCGGGGTATCTGTTAAGTCAAATTGTCGGTAGTCTGCTCACAACGTTGGGATTAACTACCGGTTTGAATATGGATTATAGTTCAATTGAAACTATCTGGGCATCAGTTATTCTGGTTGCTTCGGTATTGTTCTCAACCATTATTCCCGCTCGTGCCGCTGCTCGTATGGCATTGCCATCTGACGAAATGAATTGGGCAATACCGCAGGCAGAAGGTGACATGATGAAGATAACATTACCGTTCACCTTCACCGCACATGACCGGGTTGCTGTAATGAGCTATTTCTATCGCTGGTTAGATGCCAATGGTGAGGGTTCATCTGGTTCTTTCCATTGTTCACCGCCGCAGATATCATTTATTGAAGAAGAACTTGAGGAAGGCGGGGTTGGGCTGGTTCCACGGATTGAGACGACAGTATGGTTGAAACCTTATGATCAGGGCGTGTCTCAACGACTGACCATTACGCTGCCAACTGACCCGGAAACAAAAGAATATATCGCTTATGCCACCATTGAACGTTTAAGTGGTACCATGTCAGGCTGGCTACGGGCGGTAATGCCATTCCTCGGTTCATTGCGCAAACAGTTCCTTAGCTGGCGCGCGGTAAGCGATGTTGAACGCAGCGAAATGTTTGCAGAGGCAAAAGAAATGCTTTTAGCAAAAGAAAATAACGAATAAAAATCTGACCGACCTGGTAAATGCCGGAGTACATAAATGGTTGATATCAAAAAAAATGTAGAAGAGATAGACGATAAAGTAGCGGAAACCGCGGGTGTCCGCTCATCTGATAATGAATTAGAGCTTTATCGGTCTTTAATGGAACCAGCTAAAGAATATAAAAATGGTTTCACCTGGACAGCCGTCGCAGGCGCAATATTCTGTGGCTTGCTGATGATGCCGGCATCTATCTTCTTGAGCCTTATTACTGGTGGTGCTATTAACGCGTCATGGGTAACGGTAATTATCTTCTCAGAAATTACTCGCCGCGCTTTGAAAACGCTGGATACCCAGGAACTGGTAATTCTACTTTATGTTGCTGGTGCCATGGCTACCGGTGGTCCTATCGGGCAACTGATTTTCCGCCAGTATTTCATTAGTTCTGATGCAGTACGCAATGCTGGTTTAGTTGGTCAATTCCCGTCTTGGTGGGCTCCACCCCCGGGAAGTGATGCATTATTACAGCGCAACTTATTGCATGCTGACTGGTTGATACCTATTTCGATTATTGTGTTGATGACCATTATCAGTAAAATCAGTGGATATACATTAAGCTATTTCCTGTTCAGAGTAACATCAGATATTGAAAAACTGCCGTTTCCATTTGCACCGATCAGTGCCCAGGGTGCAATGGCGATGTCAGAATCTCATGAGAAAAAAGCCACTTGGAAATGGAAAGCATTTTCTATCGGTGCGATAGTAGGTCTGTCATTCGCTGCTGTACAAATCGGTGTTCCGATGATATCCGGTGCATTTTTGGCAAAGCCAATTCAGATTATCCCGATGCCATGGTTTGACGCTACCACCATTACTCAAGGCTTTTTACCCGCAACTCCTACCGGTGTTGTCATTGACCTTGGTCTGGTGCTGATGGGGATGATTATTCCATTTTGGGCAGTTATGGGTACATTTGCTGCAGTTATTATCACAACTGTAATGAACCCAATTTTACATAATATGGGTATCCTGCATCGTTGGTCACCCGGTATGGATACTATTTCTACAACTTATGCTAACTCAGTTGACTTCTGGATGAGCTTTGGTATCGGTGTAGCGGCGGCGGTCGCGGTAGTAGCAATTTTCCAGACTGTTCGCGATGTGTTGAAGAAAACGAAAGAGATACGCGCAACCCGTGCAGCATCTAAAAGTATTACCGCTACGAAAGAAAATATATGGGATGTTCCTGCTGGTCGTGGCGACTTTTCACCAGCTATCGCGGTGGTACTTTATGCGGTCTGTTCGTTAGCATTAACTTATTTGTGTCATCGATTAGTGCCGGAATTCCCGATTATTTTCTTATTGTTTTTCACTTTATTATACACTCCGTTTATATCTTATGTTAACGCAAAGTTAATCGGTATCTGCGGTCAGCAAGTTGAAATACCATTCATTCGCGAGGGTGCATATATCCTTTCCGGTGTGAAGGGTGTAAACATCTGGCTGGCTCCAATTCCTGTTGATAACTATGGCGCGGGTGTCCAACAGTTCAGAGTTAACGAATTAACCGGAACTAACTTCTGGTCTTATGTTAAAGCTGACATTTTAATCATTCCATTAAGTTTACTGCTCAGTCTTGTGTTCTGGGCATTCATTTGGCATGCTATGCCTATTCCGTCAGAACAGTTCCCGTTTGTCCAAAAAATGTGGGACTTGCAGGCGAAAAACGCGATATTGGTATGGTCATCAACACTGGATACCGGCGGTGCTGTACCTATGTTCTATCAGGCACTGCATCCAAAAGTAATCGCCAGCAGTTTTTCATTCACGGTAATTGCATACTCCCTGTTATCCGCTTTCGGATTGCCGGTAATGGCGATTTATGGATTCATCCGGGGTATCGGCGGTATGCCCCACATGTTTATATTTGAATTTGCAGGCGCATTGATAGGCAAATTTTTCTTGCAGAAAAAGTTTGGCGAGAAGAGATTCTTGCAGATGATTCCGGTTGTTTTCGCCGGCTATGGTGCTGGTGTCGGGTTGATTGCGTTGCTGGGTGTGGCGGTATTATTGATTAAAAATGCCATTTCCGCCGCGCCGTTTTAGACGGGAGATATTTTTATGGAACGTATAGGTACACAGGTTAACCTGCCGTGGAAAATAGTTTTGCAGATTACATTGCAGGGAATTAAAATAAGACTGGGTCGGGCATTGGTGACATTGTCTGGCGTGGTGCTGGGCATTGCGTTCCTGATGAACGTAATTACCGGCGAGTTGATTAAACGCACGGTATCCAACGAACAGAAAATCCGTGCTGAGGTTAACTTAATGTCGACTCTGGTTGGCAGTGAGATGGGCAATGCAAAAGGCAAGATAATCGGCATTGTAGCATCTGGAAAACTGACAGTGCCTGAAACCAAGCTGGTTGAATGGCTGGTTAGTAAAAATCCGGATGAAATACGAGTCTGCGGCGATATTATCCCGGGGTTAAAGCCATCGACATCTGCTGAAATTGGCAAAGATGCATATTTACTCATTATCATGGGTGCTGATAAAAATTTAAAGTCGTCAATAGCAGAATTATCTGCCGGTATGAAGCAGGCAATTGTTATCGATACTGTAGGTGACAGAAATTATCTTGCCAGTGATACTACTGGTGTTAAAATGCTGAACATGGGTACCGCGCAAGCCGCTGCCGATGTAAATGCGCAGGCAAAACAGAAAGAAGATACCGCACGTGCTATCTGGGTGGTGGCTATCTCTCTGCTGGTTACTGTTATCGGTATTGCCAACGCGCTGTTGATGTCGGTGACAGAACGGTTTAAAGAGATTGGAACCATGAAGTGCCTGGGTGCGCTATCGGTATTCATTCGCAGGCTCTTCTTATTGGAAAGCGGTATTATCGGATTGGTAGGCTCTATATTCGGGGTGCTGCTCGGGGTATTGGTACCGATGGTAGCATTCGGCTCGATGTATGGCATGAAACTCGTTTTTGGCGCCATGGATTATCCGCTGCTGTTGTTAACTTCTTTCGGCACCCTGATTGCTGGCGTTTTATTATCAATGCTGGCAGCGATATATCCGGCTAATTTTGCCGCCCGCATGATTCCGGCAATGGCACTGCGAAGCAACGTATAAAAGGAACTGACTCATGGCTATTACAAATGAAAATATGAACTCTTTTTTTGATAAAGCGGCAGACACCACTGCGGGTGAATATATTATCCGCGCGGTTGATGTGAAGAAAATTTATCGAATGGGTGACACGGAAACCCACGCGCTGCGTGGGGCGACTATGGATATCATTCGCGGTGAATATATATCTATCATGGGACCGTCCGGTTCTGGCAAGACTACCTTTTTTAACATGATTGGTGGGTTGGCAAAACCGACTTCCGGCAAGGTATATATTGACCAGGTAGACATTGCCCAGTTGGATCCGTATGAATTAGCATGGTTGCGTTGTCGCAAGGTTGGGTATATATTTCAGTCCTATAACCTTATCCAGGTTATGTCCTGCTTGGAAAATGTAATGTTGCCGATGTCATTCGCCGGGGTAAGCAGTGAAGATGCCCGCGAAAAAGCGTTGGAAATATTAGCTCTGGTCGGTTTGGATACCCGCGCGCTACACAAACCGTCAGAAATGTCTGGTGGTCAGCAACAGCGTTTGGCTATTGCCCGCGCTTTGGCAAATGAACCGGCAATTATTCTGGCGGACGAACCCACTGCTAACCTTGACCTGCGTACCGGTGAAGAAATTATCGAACTATTCGCGCGCCTGAAAAATGATTTGGGTGTGACTATCGTCACCGCCACCCATGACTTGAAGATGCTGAAACGGTCTGATCGAATAGTCTGGATTGAAGATGGATTAATCGGTAAAATAGTGACAGCGGATGAATTGGATATTGATGTAGGACAGATTCACTAATGGCAAAAAAGATTGAAGAATATCCAGCAATTAAAGACCCACTATCAGTAGTGCCGATAAAACCGGAAAATTTAGAAATAAAATATGATAGTCACGGAATGATGCACCTGCGGTTATCACAGGAACCAACGGGTTACCTGAGATATATAGTACGCTGGTTGCGGTATGATTATAGTCGCAAGGTTGAACTGGACGAATATGGAACCGCATATTATTCGCTGGTGGATGGCGCAACTAATTTACGGCAGATTATCAATAAAATGAATGCAAAATTTGATAAATCCCGCGAGGAAATAGAACAGGCAGTGATATTATTCACTAAAAAATTAATGCAGATGCAGATGATTTTACTTAAAGTACCAGCATCTGCAACCGGGGATAAGCTGAAATGAATAAAGAAAAGGTTATTATTAGCGCTAACGATGTAAAGCGCAAATATATGATGGGTGATGAAGAGGTATGGGCACTTAAAGGGGTATCTCTGGATATCTTTGAAGGCGAATACCTGTCTATTATGGGGCCATCCGGTTCCGGTAAATCCACCTTTTTTAATATGATAGGCGCATTGGATATCCCCACCAGTGGTAATATTGAGTTTATGGGTGAAGACCTGTTTTCCCTGCCGGAAGCACGTCAGGCATGGATTCGTTGTAACACCATCGGCTATATTTTTCAGTCATATAACCTTATAATGGTGATGAATGCCATGGAAAACGTAGCGTTACCAATGATCTTAAAGGGAACCGCCAAAGAAGAAGCGCATGAAAAAGCGATAAAGATATTAACCCAGGTAGGGTTGGGACATCGTGTCGACCACCTGCCCATGCAGTTATCCGGCGGTCAAATGCAACGCGTCGCCATCGCCCGCGCCCTGGCAAACTCCCCCGCCATCATCCTTGCAGACGAACCCACCGGCAACCTGGACAGCAAAACCGGTGAAGAAGTAATTAATCTGCTGAAACAACTGCAAAACGACCTGAATATAACCATCATCACCGCCACCCACGACGTAAAAATGTTGAATATAAGCGACCGCATAGCCTGGATCCGCGACGGCAAAATGGACCGCCTGGAAGAAAGAGCAAACGTAACCATAGACACCGGCGGCATGGGACACTAGTTGAAGGGTGAAGAGTGAAATTTTGAAGAGTGAAATCTGTTATGCCTATAAATCATGGTTAAGATTTTAAAGTAACCTGGGTAGCCGGGCTGCGACCCTGTTCCACACAGTGACTGGATTTGATAGTGGTTCTGTTTAATGGTTAGATGGTTGATGAGTATAAGTTGGTGTTTTAACAAACAATGTGCAATTAAACAAGTCATTTAATTGCACATTATTAATTTTAGGTTCTACATATTTTTACAATTGAGCCCCCAATAATTTACAATTTGCAATTTACAATTTACACAGGCAATTGCAAAACCTGTCTGAATTGTAGGGAATGCCGTCCCCGGCATTCCGA
>CAZNLA010000023.1:0-23396 GCA_964573385.1 uncultured bacterium | reverse complement strand
GCGCCATTCCTTTTTGCCTTCAGAAAAAAGGTATACATGTTTTGTAGCCACTTAAAAAACCTCCAATAAATTCTTCCGGTTGGTCCGGAAAATTAAACAAACTTATACCTTCCGCAAATACGGAAGGCGTATGATTTACATTCGGCATTTTTTTCTCAATTCCTGCGTAAACCGATATATTATAGAACTTATAGAAGGAATGGTCAACGATTAAAATAGAAGTGAAAACAGTATGTGATATACAATAAATTTCAATAAAAAGAGATTCATGTAATGGTCTGGTTATTTCAAAACCTTATTAAATACAGGACTTTCGCTTTCAAAGAGAAATTTACTTAAAAATGGTCGCTTCGACAGGCTCAGCGACCGGTCACTGAGCCTGTCGAAGTGACATTAAGCGAAAGTCCTGTTATATATATTTTTCCTGTACGGAATGCCGTCCCCGGCATTCCGAAAATACAGACAGGTTTTGTAATTTCCTCAATACATAGAAATTGTTAGTGGATTGCGGAAATAAATGTTTATTTTAGACATTTGGGATAGAAAACTATACAAAACTTAATTTTGGTAGTATAGTTTCTTTAGAAATCATTGTAAAACTTTTAAATCAAAACACGAAAAATCTTAAACGGAGAATATCTAAATGTATTCGAAAACAAACAAAGAAAAAATACTCGATTATCTGTGGCAAATTGCCCCGGAAAAAGCAACAAACAAACAGATCGTCAAGGATGCTGGTCTCATCTCCCATCAAGTAGGATATATGATTACTCAGGAATTATTGCGTAACAATCAGATTATCGGCGATCGCGAAACCGGTAGCTGGTTATTCACTGTTAATCCTGCCACATCATTGAAAACCCCGCACGGCGACATGCGATTGACTGCATCTGGATCAGTTTTTTATGATCCAAAACGATTGAAACTTTCAATTGAAAAAGAACTCAGCGCAAAGACAAAAACAAAAAAATGGGGCGGTACCGTTCCTGGTTTTCCGAAAGAGTTTGACTTCGTATCAGAAGACGGCAGTATTGTTGCTGACATCGCTCAGATCAGTATGGTAAGCGGCGAGAAATTGATGCTGTCAAAATTCTCCATGGTATCAGAAATGGTATGGCTGTTAGAGAAAGCTCCAGCAGAACGCCGTATTATAATTTTTACCGGCGATACCGAAGAATTGCCGCAGACCTGGTTGAACCGTTTAGGCTCATTAACAAAAGTTGAATTTTTCTTTATCGACGAGTTAGGCAAATTGAAAGTGCTTAAATAGTTTTTAACAAAATCACAAATTAAACCGGCTATAATATAAAATTATCAGCCGGTTTTTTGTTATCAATACAGGACTTTCGCTGGCAATGAAAAATGCATGAATTGGTCGCTTCGACAGGCTCAGCGACCGGTCACTGAGCCTGTCGAAGTGACCTTAAGCGAAAGTCCTATCAAGATGTTATCCCTAACCCAAATAAATTGGACAAGTTTTCAGCTTTCAGTTTTCAGATGTGGTCACTTCGACAAGCTCAGTGACCGGTAGAAATTACGGTCACTGAGCTTGTCGAAGTGACCATTATAAAAGTTCCGCCTAAAATCCTGACTTTTTTTGTGTGGATTTGGTTTCTAACGGCATAAAACTTTAAGCCATATAGATGCATTGATATAAACTTTGTCAAATGAGTATGCAATCTTTAATTGATAGTCTGCGGCCATAAGTTTATCTGCGAATAAATAACAACACAAATAAAAGTTTCACGAATCAAATTTCCTTGACAGTTGTATATCCGTAGAGTACGATAATATTATCGTTATGATAGTAATATGATTTTCGCTGGATTAGTTCGCAAAATGTAAAGTACTTATCATCATAATAAATCGCACATTCGGAGGATATCATGATATTATTACATCGAGTATTTCCTTTACTCGCTAAAGCCATAACTGTGGTGTCATTAAGTTGCATTTTTATTGCAACACCTTCTCTGGTACTTGCTGATGCTCTGAGCATATCCCTTCCTGATATCAAAGTGTATAAGTTTTCCAGTGATGCTGATCCTGCGGGTCTGGATGATTTGATTACTAAGCAGGACGATTATAAACTTGATAAAGGCGTGTGCAATGATGTTATGAATAAAGTTTGGAAGGAAACTAATGAAAAATGGCGTTCACAAAGTGATGGGGTTGACCTGCACATTGCGCTACTTGTCCACGGGTATCCTGCGCCGACACCATTTGAGAATAGAAAATATCTTGCCAAGTTTGCTTATAATCTTCAACAGGCAGGATATGACGATATATATGCGATAGAGTATGCACCTGACAGGCATATTAATGAGACTGGTGAAGCACTTGCGCAAATAATATTTTCCCGATGTATAGATTTTTCCGAGAAGCAGAAAATAGATATTTTTGCCCATTCAATGGGCGGTTTGGTTGCGCGTTGTGCATTGGAAGGTGTGTTGTTTAAAGACGCTAACCCGCATGCAGATCGTCGTGTTGCTCATTTTGTAACACTGGGTACGCCTCATAATGGACTAACAGATAACTCGTTTAAGGTATGGGCAAGCCAAAAATTAATAGAAAAAAAATATGGCGGTAAATTACTGGAGAATGATGATTTAAAGAAACCAAGTGATTTTATTAAAGCACTCAATGGTGGTGGTGGTAAGGCAGCCTGTAACTATTACCAGATAGGCAGTAATGATTCAACAAAACCACAAGAATATAAAAGTGGTTTTGAAAGTTTTGTGTTAAATAATCAGGTTTTCGTAGGGAAAGTGCATGATGGTTTGATAGTATACGACAGTTCATTATTCCCAATTGATAAACATTGCCAATCTGTTAAGCAGAAGACTGTGGGAGTTAATCATGATTTTTTAATTTGCCATAAATCTGTTTTTAATAGCCTGTATGAATGGATATTCAACGAAAAATGGATTTGTTCATACCCGATAAAAGGTGCAATCCTAAGGTGTTGGACTTTTCGTGGTGGAAAGTCTTTTATAGGCTTTCCAATATCAGATGAATATGATGTATATGAAGGTCGTCGTCAGGATTTCGAGAAAGGCAGTTTAACCTGGGTAAAGAATACCAGTACTGTATATATGACACCCAATGTCGCACCTGTAGTAGCAGCACCGGTAACACAACTACCAAAAATAAAAACAAACCCGAAAGATGGCGCAGAGATGATATTAATCCCCGCCGGTGATTTTCTGATGGGTAGCACAGATGCTGATAAACTTGCCGATGACAAAGAAAAACCTCAACATAAGGTCTATCTTGATGCTTACTATATTTATAAAACTGAGGTTACAGTGGCGCAGTACCGTAATTTCTGTACGGCGACAGGCAGGAAAATGCCGAATGCGCCAAATTGGGATTGGCAGGATACTAATCCAATAGTGAATGTTACTTGGAATGATGCAAAGGCATACGCTGACTGGGTAGGTGCAATATTGCCTACCGAGGCCCAGTGGGAAAAAGCGGCGCGTGGTGGAGATGGTCGCATTTATCCGTGGGGAAATACTTGGGATGCGTCAAAATGTGTAAATTCCACAAATTCAAAAAATGGTACTAAACCGGTAGGTAGTTTCCCGATCGGTGCCAGCCCATATGGTGTAATGGATATGGCGGGCAATGCGTGGGAGTGGTGCGCGGATTGGTATGGTGCGGATTATTATAAGAAAGCACCGGCAAAGAACCCTACCGGTCCAGTAACAGGAGAGTACCGTGTGCTGCGGGGTGGTTCGTGGTTCAACATCAGCTACTACGGCTTCTATCGCGGCGCCTATCGCAACTACTTCTACTACCCGGACTACATCTACTACATCAACGGCATCCCCAGCGTCGGGTTCCGTTGCGCTTCTCCAGGACAATAAATCCTTATACCTTAACTCCGTTTCCCCTTACAAGGTGCTTGGAGCACCGCACTGGCCATGGATGGCCGTTTATTTGCCTGAACCATGATTCACTTGATTAAATGATTTTCCTGAGTTTATAATTGATAGTTTCTCATGTTAATCATTAAATCATGTAAATCGTGGAGGCAATTGCAAAACTTATCTGAATTGTAGGGAATGCCGTTTCCGGCATTCCGTTAATAGAGAGTTTCTATCTCAAAGAAGAATGCCGGGGACGGCATTCCCTGCAGAAAAAATAGAAATAATTGGGTTTTGCAAAAGCCTGCGTGGTTCAAGATAAAAAAAGGTGAAGGGTGAAGAGTCAAATGCTCCTTGGCCAACTACTTTTCAATTAATTGCACAAAAATATTTTTTTGTAAATTAGTCTGACGAAACAGAGTAATTATCGTATGCAGGTTAGATTACATGGTATAATATAGAAGTTGAACTATGTGGACTTGCCCAGTTTGCAAAAAAAGAACTTAGATAACAGGTTCTGTTGCAGTAGAGGCTAATAGATCAGATGTTATAAACAGTATTGGAGGTGAGTGATGGGAAAAATGTATAAGCTACTGGTGGTAGCAATCGCTTTAGTTGCAGCAATAGCAATTGGTATTGCATATATGGTGCCTGGTGCTGTTACTATCACGACAACGCCAACCGGGGCGACAGTATTTATCGATAACAAGGATTGCGGCAAAACAACGCCATGTACCATTACAGGTATCCGTACGGGTAGCCATTCCATTACGCTCAGGGTGGATAAATATCATGATGCGACGTCGAGTATTCATATATCCCCTGGTGCCCATATCAATGCGACTCTCACTTTACGGCCAATTCTCACGACCGGGTTTATTGCCTTGTCAGATGTACCCCTATCAGCATCTGTACTGATCGATGGGCAAATAATCAAGGCAGACACATACTCATCGATTGGAAACATCAAGCCTGGTGAGCACAGGGTTGAAGTACGAAAATTGGGATACAAGCCATGGGTTAACAAGATTCGGGTCAATGCTGAAGATACAGTACAACTCACGGCCTTGTTAGAGAAATTACCTGAATCTATTCTTTGTGTTGATTCCGGCAACATGGCTGGGACATCCGGAAATATACTCTATGCAATTAATCCGAATGATGGCCAGGCGAGGAAAATAGCTGAGGTAGATAGGTGTAATAACACATCCGTTTGTGCGATTTCCCCGGATGGAGAAACCATTGCCGTAAACGCATATAATAAACTACTGTTCTATAAGTACACTGGCGAATTACTTCAGACGGTCACATTAGAACGTAATGTGGCGCATGATGTCAGTGTAATCGAATCTATCCAGTGGCATCCGAATGGTGGGGCTGTATTAGTCACATACACTATTCCTGGCGATGTGATTGGAGAGGAATATCCGTGTCTGGCCATTTATGACCTCAAGCATAAAAAGTTCAAGAAAATTGGACAGGATGGGGTTGACGGTGGCGCTTGTTATTCGCCTGATGGAAAGAAAATCGCATATATTCACGGCACTGAAGTAGTGATTGCTAACATTGACTTGAGTGCAAATAAAATGATCAGTGCAAAAATTGTGACAGCATATCAAAACATGAATGGTATGTCCCAGGGATTCATTAAGCCACCGTTGCAATGGAGCCCTGATGGGAAAAGCATACTTGTTTGCATGTCCAGAGATAACAGCCGAGAGCTCTTCCGCCAGTATTTAAAAGGTTACGTTCTCTCCCTTGAAGGTGAAATTATCCATGAGATACCCGAGTTATTCCCGGGTGCGTGTTGGTCGCCTGATGGATCAAAGATTGCGTATACGCGCTCTGGCGATCGTGGAGTAGGAATCGCGATTTATGACCTTAATACCGGAGGGTCTCAAACGATAGCGGAGGGATATACCGGCCTTCAGCTTTCCTGGGGATCGTTACGTGAAATGAGCAATGATCCTGGTAAGGTTGTAATCAAGTCTGAGCCGTCAGGAGAAAAAGTCTTTGTTGACGGCAACCTTACAGGGGACTTGACACCAACTACCGTCACTCTTACTCCGGGAGAGCACAGCATTCAAGTGCAAGACATGAATGGAAACTACTCTGATGAGAAAAAGGTACTTATAACGCCAGGTGTTAAGAAGGTAATCATGCTAAGATAGGTAACAAAGGTTAACACTTTAGCATTAATTTTCATTTTACGCGGTAATGAACATAATTTTTAAAATAAATTCCCGCATATTGGTTATCCTTTAATTGAAAAAAATACAAAAACTGTTTATAGCGAATCTGGCCATATAACTTGGGTACAGATGAAAAGATATTATTATCGCGAAACCTGGAAAATTTGCTACAACGAGATATTAAACCACAAAAAATGGCCAAAATCGATATTATAGGAAGGAAATAGTGAATAATGTAGAATTGAGTAGTCTGTCCAGAATTACGTGTCATGTGTTAATAATAGGTAAAAAGCCTACCAATAACTGTCACCGTTTGGAACAGGGTCGCAGCCCGGCTCCCCATACTTACCAGCAAAATTACAATTTACCCATCTAACCTGCCCATACAATATCATCCACTAAAAAAATCTGTCTACTGATATTATAATTTCTTCTTAAAACACTTCACCATCACAACATCCTTTGCGATAACATGGCATTTTTGGGGGAGCCGGGCTGCGACCCTGTTCCAAACTGAGGCTATATATGATAATGATGCTAATTGTATAAAATGTTTTTTCTTTTGATAACTTATTCTTAAAATGATTAATACTTACCCATAGAAAAACCAGTAACCAATAACTGTCACCGTTTGGAACAGGGTCACAGCCCGGCTCCCCACACTTACCAGCAAAATTACAATTTACCCATCTAACCTGCCCATACAATATTATCCACCCAAAAATTCTGTCTATTGGTATTATAATTTCTTATTAAAACACTTCACCATCACAACATCCTTTGCGATAACATGGCATTTTTGGGGGAGCCGGGCTGCTACCCTGTTCCAAACTGAGGCTATATATGATAATGATGCTAATTGTATAAAATATTTTTTCTTTTGATAACCTATTCTTAAAATGATTAATACTTACCAATAGCTATACAGTGACAGGTTATCTATTAATAGAAAAATCATTTACAAAAACTATTTATCGCGAAGCAGGAACTATTTCTTATTTATCCAATGCTCTGAAAGCTTTTTTTAGTGGTTTTGATGTGTCAATGTAAAATAATTCTATTAATTTAGTGTCAAACGCAATGCCAACGCTGGTAACTTTATCGTCTGGTAATAATAATAATTTTACAGTTGCCAGGTTATTTTCATCCAATGATAAAGTTTCTATTATCATGTGGTTTTTTGCCAATGAAATTTCTGGTGCTATCTTTTTTACTTTAATCTCTGCGTTTAATTCGAAACCGTTGTATTGTGACAGTGATACTGCTATCTCATCAACAGATTTTGCGCCTAACTCTTCAATTTCAGATACTGATTTTGTTTCTTCCGCGGCGGTGTCTACATTTGCCTGCCATACCAGCATAGTTCCTTTTGATACCCCGATTTTATGTTTGCCGGTATTAGATAAAACTTTAATATCTCCGGTGAATTTTTTACCTTCCACTGTTGCCAGGCCGTAATATTTATCATCAATCCATAATTTCATATCTTCATCCAATGCTTTACCGGATAATCGATATGTCAATATCATGCCATTTGCTTCCTGAAGTGTGGCACTTTTCACCTCTGCCCAATCCTCGCCAAATAGTTGTCCGGCATAGATATGATTATCTTTTTTATATACACCCACCCCTAACATTGTCCAGTCTTTGGTAAGGATATTTTCGCGGTGTCCCGGACTATTCATCCATAAACGTAAAAATTCTTTCGCGTATTCACTTGCTGTTCGTTGACGCGGGTTTTTTATAAAAAGTATATTTTCGCCGACATGACTGTTTAAATGTCCGGACAGGTAGGCGCGTTGTGACGGTGATTTCCATTCTTCATGTGGTGATGTATGTTCAAAATAATCTTCTTCCACCATCTCTTTAGTATGTTGGCGCGCGGCAACCGATAATTTTTCGTCCCAAATTACTGTACCCAAACCGTGTTTAACGCGGATATCATTGGTTGCCTGCAAAATATCCTGTTCAATATCCGGTACTCCCGGGTATTGTTTTGCCGTCCATAATGGTAACAAGGCAGCCTTTGCTGCCATTGCGGATAGCGAAATTAATATTAAAATCAGTAAAATGAAAGTTTTTTTCATAAAATTATAAAATATTTTATAAAATGCTTTAAAACCTATTGCAATTAATTACAACAGGTGGTAATATAAATTCACTACTCCTTTCTCCTGGGCGTCGGGTTCTAATAATGATTATTAGGGCCCGAATTTTTTTTTGCCATAAATAGTCTTACTGCATTTTCCGCAGTTGTTTTTAATTGTTCACCGGCATTGTTCATTGCTTCAGATAAATCCTGTGGGTGGTCTAATATTGAAAACGCCGCAGTGACCCCAACATCATAAACCTGTCGCCATCCTTTTCCCAACGCACCTGATAATAATATGCACGAAATGCCATTTTGTTGCGCTTTTGTTGCTACCCGTGCCGGTAATTTTCCTTTTGCCGTTTGTGCGTCTGTTCTGCCTTCTCCGGTTATTATCAAATCCGTCCCCGGCAACGCGTCGTTAAAACCAGATAATTGCATTACAATATCCGCACCGGCAACAAATTTGCCATTAAACGCGGTTAATAAAGCGTATCCAATGCCACCGGCAGCACCTGCACCCGGCGAATTAGTGTCGTCATTCCCAATAATCCCGGTCATAACCTGCGCGTATTTGCTCATACCATCGTCAAGCATCCTGCACATGTCATCATCCGCGCCTTTCTGTGGCCCATATACAAACGCGGCACCATTTATACCGGTAAGCGGGTTAGTTACATCACTGGCCACAATAATTTCTATATCCATAAAATTATTACCGGCAATTATATCTTCAATCTCTTTTAAATTTTTCCCGACCGGTATAACTTCCGCGCCATGTTTATTTAAAAATTTCCAACCAGCACACGCCAGCATTCCTATACCACCATCAACGGTTGCAGTACCGCCGATACCGATAACTATCTTTTTTGCACCCCGGTTTTGCGCGTCTGCCATCAACTGACCTACACCAAATGTTGATAATTCCGACGGATTTCTTTTGTCGGCAGGTACTAAAGGCAAACCGCAGGCAGTGGCAGATTCAATAATCGCAATTTTTTCATTTTCAAGCCAAAGATAAGTCGCGGGGATAATTATATTGTCATATGGTCCTGTTATATCCATATTAATCGCAACAGACCGGGTGACGTTCCGCAATACGTCAATGAATCCTTCGCCACCGTCAGACATTGGGCATATTATAACTTCCGCGTCTTTATCAACTTCTTTTACCGCTTCGGCAGCAACATTGCACGCGTCCAATGCACAGATTGAACCTTTAAATGAATCAAATGCCAGGATTACTTTCATTTAACGTTTAACCTCTGTCATTTTTGTTTTATCTGTTTTCCTGGCAGTTTTCTTGTCTTTTTTAGCGCTACCGGGTTGTACCAGGGGGAACATCTGGTCTAAGGACACGAAACTGTAACCTTTGTTATGCAAATGTGTCAGGACAGCAGGCAAAGCCTCTACGGTAAATGGCATACCCACATGTAATAAAACTATGCTGCCACCGGATATATGCGAAACTATTCTTTCTGTTAATTCTTTGGCGCTTTTGCATTCATGGTCACGCGGGGCAACATTCCATAACGCTATCTGGTAACCTGCTGAAACTGCCGACATTACCACCCGTTCATCAAAATCACCACCGGGGGGGCGAAAATACCTGGGTGCTTTGCCGGTTATCTTTTCAATCGCAAAACCGCAGTCAACTATCTCATCGTTGATTTGGTTAAATGACATATTTGCCAAAATAGGGTGGTGGTATGTGTGGTTCCCTATGGTGTGTCCGTCTTTTCTCATTTGCAATATAACCGCTTGTTGATTTAATGCTTTTTCGCCGACAACAAAAAAAGTTGCTTTTGCGTTATGTTTCTTTAAAATATCCAGAATCTGCTGAGTATCACCTTTCTTGGGTCCGTCATCGAATGTAAGCGCAATCTCTTTTTTTGCCAAATCACCATGTCGCAACATAACATCAAACAACGCCGGGTCTAAATTTTTTACGGTACTCATGGGTAAACCCGGAACTATACAGTTATAAACAGGTTTTTTAGGCGTTATTTTTGTTGCCGTTGTTTTACTTGCGTTTTGTTTTTTAACAACATTTATCTTAGCAATATGTTTTTTGATTACAGTTTTCCTGACAACAGTTTTTTTTACTGTTGTCGGGTTCTTTTTATTGCTATCTTTTTTTATTGGTGTCGCAAATATGGTAACAGTTACTAAAACAAAAACCAGGATAATCCATTTCATAATATTTTCTCCGAATAAATTATACTATATTTTTACAAAAAGAATAAAACTGCCTGTAAATATATTATTTATTAAAAAATTTAACAAAAATACGAAATTTATTCAAAAATGATGTAACATTATGGTATAGATAACAGTTAATAATAATAGGACATTCGCTTTTATGGTGAAATATACTCAAATACTTGCTACGACTGATTTTGCGACCGGTCAGAAAGTCTGTCGTGGTGACCTTAAGCGGATAGTTCTGTAATTAATTAAACCATCTTGTAAAAGGAGTCAAAAATGAAAATTGCGAAGTTTGTGCTGTGGGCTTTCATGCTTCTGGGTGTTGTCGCGTTATCCGCACAGGATTTACCGCTTACCCGCTTACAACTGTTTTCCAGTGGGGTTGGGTATTTCGAACGTTCCGGTAAAGTCACTGACAATGCGACAATTCAATTATCTTTCCGCACCGAGGAAGTTAATGACCTGTTGAAATCAATGGTACTGTTTGATCTTAATGGCGGTAAGGTTGGTGCTGTTAATTATGGCACCCAGGATCCGATAAGCAAGACTCTCGGTTCGTATGCCATTAACATTAATGACAATCCTTCTATGGGCAAATTGCTTGACCGTTTACGCGGGGTATCGGTGGAGATTGATGCCAGTAAAAAAATCACCGGAAAAATTATTGGCGTAGAAACCAAACAAAAAGCAGTAGGGGATAAAATTACCACATTTGAACAGTTAAACATGATAACAACTAACGGAATAAAATCTGTGAATCTTGATGAGATCTCTTCACTGAAGATTCTTGATGAAAGATTAAATAAAGAATTGCAAAACGCTTTGACTACGCTGGCATCCGGTCTTGATAATCAGCGAAAACCGGTATCTATAAACTTTTTAGGCAAAGGTGAACGCCAGGTGGTGGTGGGGTATATTGAAAAAACACCTATCTGGAAAACATCATACCGATTAGTTTTGGATGATAAAAACAGCAATCTGCAAGGGTGGGCGATAGTAGAAAATACCAGTGACGCAGATTGGAATAATGTTAAATTATCGTTGGTCAGTGGTCGTCCGATATCTTTCATGCAGGATCTATATACGCCGTTGTACCTGCAACGACCGGCAGTGCAGTCACAACTATACGCGTCAATTCGACCGGTTACTTATGCTGGCGGAATAGATATGCCGGCAGATGATGCTATTGCGTCTACACCTGCGCCGGCACCACCAATTGCCAACGGTTTTCAGCAATTTCAGGGTTACAATAGTGCACCAGCAGGGAAAATGTTAGCTAATAAAGGGGAATACCAAACACGTTTTTCTGGTGATTATAATGGCAGTATGCCTAACGCATTAAAAGCAGGGGTAGAATCCGCGGTAAAAGCGACTAATTTGGGTGAAGCATTTACTTACAATATTATCGAACCGGTATCATTGGCGCGGCAACAGTCATCTTTATTGCCAATACTTAACTCAGCAGTGGAAACGACAAAAGTATCAATTTATAATCATGCTGTTCATGCCAGTTATCCGCTTTATGGGTTGAAGTTAAAAAATAATACCGGAATTAACCTGATGGGTGGCCCGGTAACGGTGTATGACAAAGATGCTTATGCCGGTGACGCAACCTTTGAAGATTTGAATCCCGGGGAGGAAAGGTTAGTATCATATGCACTGGATTTGGGTGTGACCTGTCTTAAAGATAATGATAGCAATTCCACTCGCTTAACTGTCGGTATTAAAAACGGCCAATGGAAAAGCAGTTGGAAACGCCAGCAAATAACCACTTATACTTTCCAGTCGAAGGATGGGCGAGACCGCAACATGCTGGTAGAACACCATATTACGGGTGATTATAAATTAATAGAACCTGCAAAAGCGTTGGAAACCACACCTGATTTGTATCGCTTTACCGTGGCAGTTCCGGTGAAAACATCAGTAAAACTAAAAGTTACCGAAGAGAAAACTGATTTCACATATGAAAATATCAATGACCAGAGTATTGATTGGATGGTAAGTTATTCGACAGATACAGCGGTGTCAGACAAAGTTAAATTGGCATTGAAACAGATTATTGAAATGAAGAAAAATATAACCGTCTTACGTCAGACACAACAGGATAACCGGGTACAACGACAGCAGATTGTAGACGAACAAAACCGTATCCGCCAGAATATGAACTCCCTGGATAGAAATAGCGACCTGTATAAACGATATGTTACAAAGTTTAATGAACAGGAAACAAAAATGGAAAATCTGTTGGAAAGTGACGACGCTACATTGGTGAAACTGCGGTTAGCGGAAAAAGACCTGACTGATTTTTTAAGCAAATTGACTATTGATTAAATCCTGCAGGAACTTGTAAAATTTATTTTTCCTAACTAAGAGATTGCAGTTTATTTAAAGCCCCACCCCTCAATCCCCTCCCCGAAAGGAGAGGGGAAGAACGTCAATCCGGGACTGATACCGAGTGGCGAAGCCATGAAAGTGTCTGTCCCTTTATGTTTTAAAATGTCTTGTCAGATTTTACCGGTTTATTTTTTCAATAGCTAATTTTGCGCATTGCCGGACAAATGGGTCGTCATCTTCTGTTAACTTATTTATTGCCGGTAACGCATCCACCCTATTGGTATTCATCAGATATATTAATATGTTGCGGATAAAACCACTTCTTTTTGCGCGGAATATTGATGAATTTTGGAATCGTCTTTTATAGTCACCGGGGGAAAGGGATAAATATTCGGTGATATCATCTGCAAAAATATCATCCGGTAATAATGGTATGCCGGTATGTGAGGTGTTGTTATGTGGGCATATAGCCAGGCAACGGTCACAACCGAAAATCATCTCAGTCATCGACTTGCTGTAGTCCGCGGGTATTTCCACACGATTTTCGATGGTTAAATATGACAGACAACGGCGACAATCTATCGTACCATCGTCCTGTAATGCCATGGTAGGGCAGTTGTTGATGCATAACCGGCAATCACCGCAGTTATCCTTTAATTCAGGTGTAGCATCCAGGGGTGCAGTGGTTATAATTTCACCCAATAATACCCGCGAACCGTATCCAGGTACAATTACACAACCATTTTTGCCAATCCATCCAACGCCTGCTTTCTGTGCCACATACCTTTCCGGCACAGGTTTATCATCAACGCAAATAAGGTTGTCATATTCTGACAGGTGCAATGCCAGTTTAGTTAATAAATCTCTTATATAATTATGGTAATCCAGACAACGTGAATACGCGGAAAAATATTTTGATTTTTCATCTGGTGTATTCGGATATGGTATGGTGACAGAGATAACTGACCGGGCATTGGGTAAAAGCCGTGTTAAATCTTCACGAAGGGGCAGGTGACGATGGAAAAATTGCATGTCAGCATGATAATCTTTATTTAACCATGCCCGTGTTTTTTTATCCTGAAGAGGTTTTACCTGCATTATTCCTGCGGCGACAAAACCGAGTTCATTAGCATGGCGAATAATATCGGGTGTTTCCATTTTATCCGGTGGTACCCGGTTTTTCTCCACGAATTACTGAAGTAGCTTTATTGTTTTCATCTACAAATACAACAGTCGGTTGCCACTCTTCTGCTTCCTGTGGTGATAATATGGCATACGCAATGATCACCACCATATGTCCCGGGGTTATCAGGTGGGCAGATGGTCCGTTAAGACAGATTACTCCGCTACCCCGTTCACCGGCAATCACATATGTTTCCAGACGTGCGCCATTATTAAAATCCAGCACCTGAACTTTTTCATGTGGCAATAAACCTGCCGCATCCATCAGGTCGCGGTCAATAGTAACGCTTCCCATGTAATTCAGGTTGGCCTCGGTAACAATAGCCCGATGTATTTTTGATTTAAAAAGTGTAATTTGCATCTCTGTCTAATTTTACCCGTCTGTCCCGTTTTCGGCAAGTAATGAAAAAATCATGGATTAGTTTTAGTAATAGCTAAATCGTTTTTATTCTGCAAGTTCCATTAGCACATCACCGTGGAGCAGACTAGAAAGCCTGCGGCCCCAGCATTGGACCGCAGGCATCTTGCCTGCCCCCTGTTGGAATTTTAGTGGAATTACCAAATGTAATTTTCAGTTTACGTTTTTCAGTAATTGTAAAAAAATATATTCTGCCAGTTCTATTAGCACATTACCGAGGAGCAGGATAGGATGCCTGCCCCTTGCTGGAATTTTAGTGGAATTATCAGAATGTAGTTTTCTGAGGTAATTGCAAAACCTGTCTGAATTGTAGGGAATGCCGTCCCCGGCATTCCGAAAATAGAGAGTTTCTATCTCAAAGAGGAATGCCGGGGACGGCATTCCGTACAGAATAAATAGAAATAATTGGGTTTTGCAACAGCTTGTTCTGTTTACGTTTTTCAGTTATTGTTAAAAAATATGTATTCTGCCAATTCCATTAGCATATCACCGGGGAGCAGGTTAGGAAGCCTGCGGTCCCAGTGTATTGAACGGCAGGCATCTTGCCTGCCGCATTTCAAAGTTTTCAGTTTTCCTACATTTTATTCAAATGTTGCCAGTGCTCCGGCTTCTTTCACCGCAAAAGTGCCGTAAGTGGCGGGCCATGCAAGGTATTTTTGCACATCGCCACCGGGCATATCGTTATCGTTTATAAAGAAACCTATCCAGAAGGTTTTCCCTGGTGCTACTGTTACAAGTCCAGGAATTCCATCCAACCCGACTGCCGCGGTTAATGGCAGTTTGAACTCAGTCACAATTACTTTGGACTTGGTTAAGTCTACACCGTAGATCGCTTCGATAAATTGGCGTTCTTCCACGTCTTTCGCGTTATCAAGGATTTTGATATTGCGGGGAACCTGTTCAATAGTGTAGATACGGTCCATTGATGCGACGACAAATTTGTTTCTGAATACTGTAGTACCGTGGTCGGTGGTGTTGGCAACATTAAATTTGAAGCCTTCCATGAAAGAGTTTACACCCATTTCTATGCCATCCTGCTGGTACATTTGTCCCAGTGGTTGGTGGAAGGTCACCACATTGTCAAAGACGATAGTCTGGACATACAGGTCAGTTCCCTGGTAAGCAAGGCGGATAATCGCGCTGCAGTCCTGTGGGCCAACGATATCGGCAGTGCCTGTTTCCGGGGTAACCAATGCGGCAGGCGCAATGCCGGCATCCCGCCATTTTTTCATATCACCATCAATATTCAGTGGTTTATCAAGTCGTCGTACTATAACTTTTGTTGTTGGTGGTACCGGCAGTTTTTCCTGTATACGTCCCGGTAATGTGGCAAGAATGGTGGCAACCGGTGCGTCAATCTGTACAGGAATAACATGTTTTTGTGTCTTTTCTGTGCCGGTAATTTCAAACCAGTGGAAACCATTTACTGAATAATCACCTAAAATATAATATGGTTTACCATCGTTGCCGACATAGGTTTGTTGCTGTTGGGCATGGTCTGACCACATTCCCATCCAATAAGCTTCTTTTGGCATTGCTAACACGCCTAACCCCAGGCCGTCTTCGTCCATCACCATGTAATCGCACTGGGTAGAAGTCATTCCCATCACCATTTTGTATTCTGGAATAGACTGTACCCCTTCGGATCCCTGGACAGTATTCAGTTTGAATATCCAGCGTAATCTGCCATCTTTGCCAAAACCGGCGATATCGGTACCGGCACCATTTGCCAAACCTGTTCCGCCTGAAGTTCGTAAACCCATTGATGACGCATAACCGCCATCGCTCATGCTGGCAATTTGCACCGCCCGGTTTGCCTGTTCAGTTGTTTTATAATCATACGGAGATATAAAGTTTGCAGTTTTGCCATCTGTTGTACACATTATTGGTTCTTGTTTGTCCCAGGCGAAAACAGGATAATTACCGGTTGTGTCTAACCCGGTCATCTTTATTAACCTGCCTATCATATTGCCACCCGGTGAGTTTGTGAATACCATGTTGCCATTAGCTCCTGGCAATCCACCATAACGATCCCACGGAATCGATACACCGGAACCATCGGCCTGACGAATCTCTTTCGCGGTATCTTTGGCATTAATTATGCCATCTTTGTTATCATCATGTATTTCGACCAGGGTCTTTTTTGCTGAATCATAACAATAGATGCTGACCGGTATAGCTTTATTAACATCAAAACGTACTACAAGATGTGCCTGTATCTGTTGCTTTTTATCAAATCCATTTACTAATATTTTGCCGTCTGTCGATTTGCCCGGGTCGCCAACAAGAATTTCATAAAGTCCGAAGTTTTTACCACCGGTGGTGAAGTAATTACGCGGACTGCGGCCATTGTAATTATAATCCGGCATCTGCCATTTTGTATCCGGGGTCCAACTTTTATTTTTGCTGTCCATCTTAATGGAATAATCACCGGATACACCCCATATCCGCACATCAGTATCACCGGCAAATTTCCCTAAATAATTATGCTGACCCCAGAATCCAAGTCCCTGTTTTTTAAGTTTGCCATCAGTCGTCCAGAAAGAAACCCGAAGATTGTCTACCACGGCAACTTCGCCCTTGCTGTTTATTGCAACATGGGTCTTAGTGGTTGGAGAATTCTGGAACCAGAATCTGTCTGGCATTTGCGGTCCATACGGACCGTCGCCAGTACCAATAGTGCGTAACTTTTGCAAATTAGTTGGATTGCTGCTGTCGAATATATATATTTTACCAGTTGATGGTGAAAGCACCGCTAAACGGTTATTGTTTGCGGATATGTCTTTAGCACCTCTAACAACATCAGAGGAAGCCTTAATTGCTCCGGAAATCGGGTCCAGTGCCAGCAATTTTCCATCTGCACCGATGACCCACAATAGATTTGCTTTCGCATCTGCAGTTACGCTTGATGCACCTGGCACGTCAAATGATGCGGTAAAAGTCGGGTCACTCGCCGATGATATGAATATCTTGCCTTTACCGGCATCCGCAATAAACAACTTACCATTTAACAATGCCATGCCATAAACTTTGTTGGAAAATATATCTTTAAATACGCGGTTTGGTGCGCCGGCAGCAATTTGTCCCATCACACCTGTTTCCATATTTATCTTACGTAGATTATATGAACCGGCATTTTTTTGCAGGTAATAGATATCTGTCGCGTCAGTCGCTACACCCACTGTACCGCCACCACCCGGCATCATCCAGCGCGGAGTAGTGTATGACGCGTCAAACGCACGCACTCCCATGCCGTTTTCAAATGAATTTTGTGCAATATAAATCCTGTCCTGCGCATCAAAAGCAAACATTTCTTCTGCCCATGAACAACCATCCAGCCTGTTGCTTGTTTTGCCAAAATTGCCGGCTAACCCCAGATAAGCGTTATTCAACTGACTTTCCATCACACGCACTTCATATTTTCCTGCCGGCAAAGGACGATTCTGGTTATCACGACTGGGCAACCAGAAAGGATGCTTGCCTTTTGATAATGGTTTATTCTGAAAAAAGATTGCCATATTAATGCCATCAGCATTGTATAGACCGGCACTTTTTACACCATCTCCAGAAGTAATATTAAAATATCCATCTGGTTTGCGGTCTGTTGTAAACGAAACTTCATAAGCACCCACATCAACGCCGTCGACGCGTTTGTTGCCATCAATATCACTCTTGGGTGCGGAATATCCTGTTAATTTTGCTGTCCCCCAATTTGATGTGCTTGCCATTGATGGTGCCCAAAACAGTTTGCTGACCGGATGATAATCATCTTTACCGGCATCAGCGAACTCAATTGACATACTTAATGAATGTGCATCCTGTTTTGAAATTCTTTGCCATCCACCCAGGGTTGTACGGGTGGTTTCTCCTTCATATTTGCCTATAAAACTGGCAAGATAAAAGTTGTAATCCATAGCCAGACCTTTATTGTCAGTTGTTAAATAGACTGCAGTCGGACTGTTAACGAATAAATTGTTGAATACCGCGACACCATTTGCATGGGCAACCGTCAACGCAATGCTGTAATTATCTACAAAACTGCAATTTGCCATCGATGTTTTACTGTTTCCCGCCATGCTGGCACCGGTGCGGTTTTTTGCCACCACCAGGTTTTCTATTTTCCCCTGGGTAACATTATCCAGCAATAATCCGGTTAGATTACCGATTATTTTTAACCTGCTGATAGTTACTTTTGATGCCTTGCTCACCAGTATCCCGGTTTCGCGGGCGTTTCTTACAGACAGGTCGGATAATTCAACCCCTTTATTGCCGCGTATAATAAAACCAGTCTTAAATGCAGCGGCATTGATAATGGTTTTATCATTACCGGCACCACGTATTTTTACACCGGTTGGTATTGTTACATCACCGATTGTTAACTCACCTGCAGGCAAATTGATAATCTGGCCGGTTTTTGCCGATTCAATTTTTTGTTTCCACGCAGTGCCATCCTGTGCAAAAGCAAAGACTGGCACAATCAACAATACAACACAAATTATAATGTTGAAAAAATCACTGATTTTAATATCAGTATAAAAACTGTTGAACATTTTATGTTCTCCTTTTTAAATAGTATATCGCAATGTAAATACCTGGAATGGTCGAATATATATAGATACAGAATTATTTACTACAGGAATAATTCGTTGTGGTTCTTCTAATAGATTTGCTTCTTCTACATAAGATACGGGATGGTTAAAAGTAATAGTTGTATATGCTCCTGTTTTCCCTGCTTCATATATGCGAACAATAAAAGCATTGCCATCTTCTGCCCATTTAATACTTTCAACAATAACATTTGGGGAATCAACAGAAAGTAGTCCGGGGAAGCCAGTTAATGATGAATTGCATACCAAAGGTGTAACATTTAATTCATATGCGGGACGTACTACTGATTTTACACTAAACCCACCAGAATGTGGCAGAATTGAGTATGTAAAACAGTGCACACCTTCATCAGCACGAATATCAGGACGTGTGCCGGATTTTATTAATGACAGACCCAACTGATTTCCCTGTACGCTGATGCCATACTTGCTGTCATTCAGCAATGCTATCCCAAAGCCATTTTCAGACAAGTCAGTCCATTTATGCGCACACACTTCGAATCGGGCACGGTCTTGCGGAAGATTCTCATGGGTGGGACGTTCCGCATGACCATATTGGATTTCATGTCTGGCAAAATCAGCTAATATATCAAGATTAAAACAGGTTTTAAATAACTGATGTATTTCATGCCAGTCAACACGGGTATCAAAATCAATTTGCGCGTTATCCGCATGGAAAACCATATCCTGGGTGACAAATGATTTTTGTCCAAGATGATAACGACTGCGAATGCGAAGTTGTAAAGGGCCATCTGTGGCCACTTCGCGAGAAATTAATCGCAGGTCTGCATTACGTTTTAACCTTTGGTCGCGGTCAATATCCCAGTTATCCCACGCCAACGGGATATCCTCGCCAATAACAAATGCATTAAAATGACCATTTACAGCAATTAATTCACGTCCGGAGTTATTATCTATTACTGAAATTATACGGCCATCAGTATCCCAGCACATCTTTATAAAAGGAGTGCTAACGCCTTTTTCATCAATTAAAAATGGTGACGAAATGTTATTGGTATTATTTGTATTCAACATTACCGAAACAGCACCTAACGCAGGTAATGTAATGCCGCCAATTAACAGTTTTTCATTACCTGAAACATCTGTAATTCGCTGCGATGGGTAACTGATGGGAAACATTCCGGCGGGAATATTTTCCAGAACAACGTTATTACGGTCCCAACTAAGGGAATTTATAATAAGTATCCGGTCGCCATTACCACCACCCAATGCATTAATTGCGGCATCGGTAATATCTTTAGCTTCAGAAATTACATTATTAAATACTGCGGTTGCTTCATCATTTACCGATGCTATCGAAGTTCCGGGTAATATATCATGGAACTGGCGAACCAACAGGCGTTTCCAAATATTATCCAATGCAGTTGCCGGATATGTTGCACCATTTAATGTTGCTAATACAGATAAATATTCCGCATCCCGCATGGCAAATTCTGCCCGTCTGTTTGCATTTTTCAACCTTGCCACAGAAGTAAGGGTACCACGATGTCCTTCCAGATATAATTCACCCGTCCATGCCGGCAAATCAGTCATTTCGTCCTGCATATTCTGCATAAATGAACTTACTGTTGTATGCTGCGACCTTGGTATACCTTCTAAATCCGCCATTCGCCGACTCATTTCCAGGTCATCAGATACAGGCCCGCCACCACCATCGCCGAAACCATACGCGCATAATCGCCGATCCTGTATATCAGTATGCTGAACAAACTGCCAGGTATCATGAAATAGTTTTGGCTCTATAACGTTATGGATAAAGTTGAAATGTGCCAATACTGATGTACCATCTATACCTTTCCAGTTAAATGTATCATAGGGGAACCGGGTGCTGTCATTCCAACCAATTTTTGAAGTGACAAAATATTTTACCCCGCATCCCTGCAATAATTGTGGCAATGCTGCAGAATAACCGAAAACATCCGGCAGCCAGAGTGTGTCGGATGTATACCCGAACAATTCGCGGGTAGTGCGTTGGCCATGCAACAATTGACGAACCAACGATTCACCGGATGGAATGTTACAATCCGGTTCAACCCACATGGCACCATTCGGTTCCCAACGACCTGCTTCAACCTGCTCTTTTATTCTTACATATAACTCAGGATATTCGCGTTTTACTACATCAATGTGGTATGGAGCACTCTGAATGAATGTCATCTCGGGGAATTGCTCCATGATATTCAGGACAGAAGAAAATGTGCGCGCAAATTTTCGCCAGGTCTCTGTCAATGGCCAAAGCCAGGCAGTATCCAGATGTGAATGCCCTACAAGTCCATATAATGGTGCCGTTGAACCGTTATGCGCGGAAAGTAGCGGAGCCATTATTTGACGGGCAATTATTAGTTTAGGACGCCAATTTGCTTCAGCATTTTCAGCAGGATTTGCGTCAATAGTAGCAAACACCTTCGCTAACCCGGCGATAATCTTTCCACGACGCAGGCTATGTTCATCAAGGATATTAATTAATTGCAATAAAGTATTCAGATCAAAGAAAAAAGCGGAAACATCAACACGTTCTAACAGTACTTCTATACTTTGAAAGTATTTTATAAATAGCGGTGAATCAGTAGTTGCTGGCATTCCTTCGTCTTCTGGTATACCACAACCAGGCACCACATGTCCTGCATATGCTTCAAATGCCAGTCGATATATCTGTCGATTACCATTCCCGGTCAGCAAAACTTCATGATGGTGATGGTCAAAGACTCCTGCAGGTTGATTGTTGACAAAGAAAAGAGTTTCATTACCGCCTGTCAAAGCACGTATGAATATTTTGCAACCATCAACTTTTTCAGGAACTGTATAATCTCCGGCAAACCATGCATTAACAGCATCGCCACCCCATTTAATGCCAGAAACAGCATTATGCCATATTAAATGAACTGGTTCGCGACGGAAATTATCGAGAGTTTCAGTCATTCTCATGGGTACAGTGGCTAAGCATTCATACCTTTGTTTATCATATCGTTTTAATATTTCCGGCAGTTTTTGCAAAGTCCGTTGGTCTGTTATCATTTAATTAAGCACCTATTTTCACAAATTTATTAAGAAATTCTACAGCGGTAATTTGGTATGTATGCATTGCTTTCAGTTGATATTTATCCGCTTTTGACAATTTCTGTCCGGTTGTAATATCAGTAACATCACCCGGCATAGCAACTTCACGTTCTGTAAAGTTCCACACTAATCCTGTAGTCCCTTCACTATCATGCCATAACACCGATTGACCATCTTCCTGCAGATATCGTCGATGCATAAGTGGTAATAATTCGTGGTATTCATGTAATACCCGACGATGGGTTTCACCGTATACTTCATCAATTCGTTTGCCATCAATGAAAAGTGGTAATGAACATGGCACTTTATGGGCAAGTTGGTAATAGATAAATGCCGGGTCGTGACAGGTGTTTTTATCGGTTTCCATACCCGGTACCGGCACTGTTACGGCATTATTGCCAAGTCCAACGTGGTAGCAAATAAACGCGTTGTCTATATCATAACTATCAGAATGGCCGTGACCGGGTTGGCCAAATGGACCGAATGACTCAATCATCCATTCCACTCCGGCATCCTGCAACTCTTTCATTACCCACATGGACTCGCGCCAACTGGTACTCGGGTGCATAGATTTAAAATTAACCGGCATAAAAAACAGGTTGTAGTAACTGTCTATATAAAAACCATCAAGTCCGGTTTCTTCAATAATTTTCTTGTGAGCGTCTATCCAATAACGACGGACATCCGGATTTTTCAAATCCAGATTGCTGGATACCATGGTATAAGCACCGGCATATTTGGTGCGGGTGTCTTCCATTGCCATATACCAGGCACGTTCGTCACGTTGCAGTAGATTCATCTTTGCGTTTAACGATACATACGTGTTTGTCCACATGAAGTTCTTAATTTTATATTGATGGCAACGTTCAATATATTCCTTAAACTTTGCAACACCGCCATGCTCGGGGGCTATTTCGTATTCGTGGGATGTGCACATGTTACCACTTAATAGTTTCTGCGGTTCAGCAGAATCGGAACGTTTGAAGTTCTCCGCGAATATCTGGCGTATTCCAACCGCGGCACATGCCGGTACAATATCTTTGTAATAGGTTTCGATGGTGTAATTGGTCCAATGATGCTGGCCGATAAATGGCACCGGTGGTTGTTCCTTTATGCCATATTCTGCCCGTGCCATGTCAGCAGTTGTATCGTATACCGCCGTCCATAAGTTCTTGTGGTCAACCACAGTTTTCTTAACTGTATTGAGTAATATTGATTTGGGAACCGTTGAATAGGTTAATGCTTCATCAAAGATGTGCTTATCAAAACATTTTAATTCTGCTTTACCTGCTTCGCGGCAAATCAGACTGCGAATCAGGTCAATCCGGGGATATACGCCAAGTAGCGTTTTGTCGCCTTTAAACTGAAAATCAAACCACTGGTGGTCTGCCCAGCGTGGCAGGTTATGGGTCATTA
>CAZNLA010000022.1:0-23920 GCA_964573385.1 uncultured bacterium | reverse complement strand
TTGGGGTTCTTTTTTACCGATAACAATTGATGGCGTTACCGCAGCAGTTGCTGATAATGGTGATATCATTAACCCAATTGATGGGAAAACTCTCGCTTCAACAGGTTTCAATCTGGATTACGGTTCATCTCTGGTAATTAAAAACATCATTTATAGCGCGTCAAATGATGCTGCAGCAGCTTTTGAAATTAGCATTGATGCTGATAAGAAATGGAATGTTAAAAAAACATGGCGTGTAACAGTTTCAAAAGACAGATACTACGCTTCACCATTATTTGCGGATAATATACTTTATATCGTCAACGCAAAAGGTGTATTAACAGTATTAAACGCTGTAACGGGTGACAAATATTACGAAAGAACATTGGCTATCGGTTCAACAGTTTATCCTTCACCGATATTAGCAGGTAAAAATGTAATCATCAGCAGCGATAATGGCAAAGCAGTAGTAATTGAAGCCGGCACGGAATATAAAGAAAAATCAGCTATTGTATTCGACCCTTATCGTACAACTCCGGTAGCAGATGGGAAGAACTTGTATATCAGAACAACTCCAAACGTGCGTGCTCAAAGTAAAATTTATTGCATTTCTGAAGCAATCAAGTAAATATCATTAAGAAATATAATAACAGTACTTTCGCAGTTGAGTTAGAAGTATGTAAAAGATGGTCGCTTCGACAAGCTCAGCGACTGGTCACTGAGCCTGTCGAAGTGACCTTTAGCGAAAGTAATATAACAAAAAAAATTGCGGTGGTTCATTTTATTGAACCACCGCTTTTATTTAATTTTCCAATTTAGCCTTTAACGCATAACCATTATGCGTCCCCGCGATTTTGACGTAATGTGAGCAATACAGGTTATGTACCTGTTCAACCTTCCTACAACTTAGTTCATGGATTTTTACTTTTGCTCAGCTTTATAGCTTATACGCCTTTTGCGCGGGCCTCAGAATGTCGGGTGTCGTTTTAATTAATCCCTCCTTTCTGGCGGGGATTCCCCCATCAGCTTTGTTTTATTTGTAAGGTATCTTTTCAACCTTACAAAGTATATATTCCACAAACTTCATATATTTACACCTGTTTTCCAAAAATATTTAAAAATATCGTATTTATGGGTTGAATATGTAATAACACTGTGTTATTCTTGCCGCAGTCCAGTGGAATAAACAACATGACACGACTGCAATATCTGATAGAATTGGCGCGACCATATAAAATGCGGCTGATTGTTGTACTGATGATGACCGTCGGTACGACGATTATTGGGTTACTACCGCCATTAGCATGGAAGTTCCTGATAGATAAAGTCATTGGACCACCTGATTGGCAACTTCTTGTTACCGGTGCATTACTAGTAGCCGGTATTCCTCTCGTTTCTGCGGCAATGGCCGGTATCCATCGAATAATGGTGGCTTCAATCGGTCAACGACTTGTTGTTGATATGCGCACATCACTTTACCGGCATATTCTTAACTTAAGTATGCGTTTTCACAGTGAACATGGGTCTGGTATGTTAATGAATCATCTGATGACAGATGTAGGTATTGTCCAGACAATGATTACAGGTGAAACATTAACAATTCTAAGCAGTGGTGTCGCGTTAATTTTTAATCTTGCGATAGTCTTTATCATTAATCCATATTTAGGTGCTATTGTAATAGTAATGCTGGTGATATATGTCTTAAGTTACATGAAGTTCTCAGCACAAATACGCAATGCTAATCTTGAATTAAGAGAAATTATGGATTCAGTAACCGGCAGATTACAGGAACGTTTAGCCGGTGTTAGATTAGTTAAAACTTATTGCCGCGAACGCGATGAAACAAATGAATTTTTAGCTTCAACTGACCGTGCACTTGAATATGGTCTGCGAACACAAATGCTATCCGTATCTCTTACTGCAACCTCGCGAATTATCGGTGGAGTCGGATCAACAATAGTTTTCGCGTTATCTGTCATATTTATCCTGTTAAAAGATACATCAATGCGATTAATAGGACATTACACAACATATGGTGATCTGGTAATGGTCGATAATTATTTGTGGATGGCAACATGGCCAGCAATTAACTTAACAACCATAGCAGGTCAAATAACCCAGGCATTGGTAAGTATGGACAGATTAATAAAGTTATATATTGAAAATATAGATATAACGGATAGTAAAGATGCCTATGATTTGCCGGAAATAGCAGGAGATGTAAAATTAAACGATATAGATTTTAGCTACAACGGCAAGGAACAGTTATTTAATAAATTATCAATGCATTTGCCGGCAGGAAAAATGACAGCGTTAGTTGGGCATACAGGATGTGGCAAAACTACCATTACTAACCTGATTTTACGAATGTGGAATATCCAGGAAGGTACTATTACAATAGATGGACATGATATACGAAATATTACTTTACGTTCATTACGACGTCAAACCGGAGTTGTTCCCCAGGAACCGATTGTTTTTGAAGGCAGCATTTTTGAAAATATTAGTTATGCGGTACCAGATGCTGATATCAACATGGTAACAGAGGCAGCAAAAGCCGCACAAATTCACGATTATATCACCACGTTGCCGGAAGGATACGATACAAAATTAGGTAAAGAAGGAGCAAAATTATCAGTAGGACAAAAACAACGGGTGGCAATAGCGCGCGCAATTTTATGTAAACCGGCAATATTAATATTGGATGAAGCGACTTCTTCATTAGATTCTGAATCAGAAATAGCATTACAATTAGCAATGAAACAGATTCTGCATAACCGCACATCAATTGTGGTTGCCCATAGATTAAGTACAATTGTTGAAGCGGATAAAATTATAGTAATGGATAATGGAAAAATATGCGAGACCGGCACCCATACAGAATTAATGAATATTGAAGATGGAAAATATTTCACATTATATAACGAGTTAAAAGGAAAAGAAGGAGCTAATGATGGCAAATAAAGAAAAGAAAAGCTCTTTGCAAGCTCGTAAATTAGAAATATTGATGGAAGAGTTCAGAGACAAAGAACCACGGTCAAAAGCTGAGTCAACACATTTTATCAGGTTATGGCACGAATATATTTATCCCATGCGATTCAGATTATTAGCCGCCATCTGCTTATCCCTTATATTATCTCAGGAAGGCGTAGTTTGGGGATTTATGTCAAAGGTTGTGGTTGACACCATACTGATGATAAAAGAAGGCGGTATGACAGTACCGGCAGGAGAAATCCACAAACATTTAATGTGGGTTATTTATCTGTTCATCGGCAATGCCTCTTTCCATTTACTAATAGTAGGCGCATCGTGGTTATCTACATACAATATAACTTTAATTGGACAGCATGTTGTATTTAATCTGCGCAAAGCGTTACATACCCGTTTACAATCTTTGCCTTTATCATTTTTTGACCAGACACAAACCGGCAGATTATTATCAGTTGTGCTGGATGATGTATCTACGATACAACAAAGTGTAGGTGGTTTAGCCGTTAATTTCATTAACCAGGCAATGACAATTATTATTGGTCTAACCGTTTTAAGTATCTTAAATTGGAAACTGACTTTATTTACTCTTGTAATTGTACCTTTTTATGTTTTTAACTTTAAACATTTCCGTCCTAAAATTCGTGATGGCAATATAACCGCGCGACGCGCAAATACCGCGTTATACAATAAAGTTGAAGAAAAAGTATCTGCTATTAAAACTATTAAGGTATTTGGCCGTGAAAGAACAGAGATAAGGTTATTCACTGAAGGGGCAAATAATCTGGCCAGGTTAATGTTGCATATTGTACGATTAGGCACGATTCAAAATATTTTAGCGGTAACAGTAAATAGCGCCGCTGTTTATTTATTTATATACTTTGGCTTACAATCCTTCAGAAATGGTGAAATGACATTAGGTTCTATATTCTGGTTCATCGGGCTTTCGCGGCGCTTATTCGACCCGGCAGTTGCTTTAAACGACTTAATTACCATGGAGATACCGAGAGTAAGTGTAGTATTAAGAAGAATTTTTGATTTAATGGATGCAGACCCGGAAACAATAGACAAAGAAAATGCAATTGAACTTTTAGACTCAAAAGGAGAGATTAGCATGAAAGATGTCACATTTACTTATCCGGGTGATGCATCCCCCACCCTTTATAATATATCTTTTGATATAAGATCCGGTGAACAGGTAGCTATTATTGGACCAAGTGGTTCCGGTAAAAGTTCTTTATTATATTTGTTAATGCGATTTTATGACCCTCAGGAAGGTGTTATAACCATAGATAACAATGATATTTGCGATATAAAATTGTTATCTTTACGCGATAGGATTACATTGGTAATGCAGGAACCGGTAATATTTAGTGGCACAGTTGCTGAAAATATTAAATATGGTCGTTTAGATGCCAGTGATGCTGAAGTTGTCAGAGCATCTCGGGATGCTGATCTGCATAATTTTGTAATGACATTGCCGGAAAGTTATCAAACTGTCGTTGGAGAACGTGGTATGGCATTAAGTGGTGGACAAAGACAACGACTGGCACTGGCAGCCAGTCTGATTAGTCGTCCATCGGTATTACTATTGGATGATACCACCAGTGCGTTGGATGCCGGTACAGAAGCAAAGATAAGATTGACATTACAAAAATTACTTAAAGGACGTACCAGTTTTATGGTTACTCACAGAATATCATCCGCAATGAAATGCGACAAAGTGATAGTATTAGAAGATGGTCGTGTTACTCAATTTGGCAGTCCAACTGATTTATTAAAACAGGATGGTTTATTCGCGCGGATATATGAACAACAAACACGCGAATCCGCAGATTCAGCGACTAATTAGCATCAACAGGTTTTATCTTCGGCATATAATAACAGAGTATCTGTAATTCCTGAGTTAAATCTACGTTTCTCACAGTTACATTTTCAGGTACATTTATACGCGCAGGGGCAAAGTTCATAATCACCTGAATTCCGCTTTCAACCATTTTATCCGCAACATATTGTGCTGCTACACCCGGGGTGGTAATAATTCCCACCTTAACATCCATCGCTTTATTTATCTCTGGCATGCTTTCTATATCAAGAATCTCCAGGTGCCATAAACTGCGGCCAATTTTACTAAAATTATTATCATAGATTGCAGTTAATTCAAAATCAGAATTGGTAAATCCTGTGTATCCAACTAAAGCAGTGCCCAGATTACCTGCACCAGCAATCATCACTTTCTGTTTTTCATTTAGGCCCAAAATGCCAGCTAATTTATTTAATAATGGTTCAACACTATATCCTCGCCCGGGTCGGCCAAACTCACCAAAATAGGATAAATCTTTTCTTACCTGACCACTATTGATGCCAGTAAATTTTTCAATATCAGCAGACGAGACAGTACTCACACCAGTATCAAATACTGTGCGTAAGGCGCGCAAATATATAGCCAACCTGCCAATGGTAGGTTCGGGTGCTTGCTTAAATATCATAATCCCTCCGAAGATGCTGAGAAGAACGGTTTGTTGTTTATTCTATTCAAAAAGTATAATCTCTGTCAATCATCATATAAATAAGCAGGAAATTATATTTGGAGGCAATAAAAAAAGCCCCAGGACAATGTCATTGGGGCTTTTAAAAGTATTCTCATATTCTATAACTGTAATTTTTGCATTGTATTCAATAAATTAGCAAAATCTCCGTCCTGACCGAATAATGATGTTGATCCTGCCATTAAATACAATGTAGTCAGATTTTCCTGGATAGAATTTTTTGTGGTATCAAATTGACCTATTATTGAAATTCCGGTACGTATATCATTATAAGATAATGCTGCTGATTTTTCGTATCCATACATAGATGGATTTTCAATTATAATATTTTTGCCGTTAACAGATATCATTAATGGATTTACTGAACTGACAGTTCCAATTATTTCTACCATTTGCACCTGACGTTCACATGATGAGCCTTGCGATTCATTTTTATCGTCGTTATACTTATTTCTTTCTTTATTCTTTTTTTCACGAACTGCAGGCAATTCTCCGATTTTAATTCCGTTAGATCTGTTTTTATTTATTACTTCAATAACATTTTCCAATAAAACAACTTTTTCAGGTAGAGGGTGTTCTTTTGTTAATTTTTCTAAAGTATTACCAACAACTAAAACTTTGTTGTCCAATGCGACTGTTTCAATTGAAAAACGTGACCTTGTTAATATTTGAGTTGTACTTTTGGCAGTAAGGATATATTCGCGCAATCTCCAACACATCATTTCATTCATTAATTCATTTATCTTACGCGATTTATCTAATAAATCATTACCCTTCTTTTCTATTTTAATAATTGTAGGCATCATATTATTAGCTTCGGCACTTTCTCTTAACCTGCGCGCCTCTTCTAATCTTGCGTTAGCTAATAACTGTATTTTATCTGCTGCTTCTCTTAAATCCGCAATTTTTCTGACCATTTCATCAGGTATTTTCCCTGCGGCATCAGGACTATTCGCACGAACATAAAATATTAATGAAGCAGATTGTTTATCATTTGATATAGATACAACTTTGCCTGGCAACATATACCTTTGCCATTTTTTATCTTTCACACCGTCAGCCTGTTGCGCGACAAGTGATGTAGTTATTAAAAATATCAATATTATTGCTAATTTATAAAATTTAATCATAGCCAATCCACTTCATTGTTAATTGTTACTTTTACATCTTCAACTAAAGCTTGTCCTGAAGCCAATAACGCTTCAGGTGAAGGCGACAATTCGTATGATGTTAAATAAGCATTATACGCAGAATTGTAATCTCCTGATGCGTGTGCAATATTCCCAGACGAATATAATGCTGCCGCAATGCGCTGATTTGAAGATTCTATGCGGGCAATATTAGCAGGATTAATTGCATTTACAGGATATTCTATTATTTTCTTTTGATTAACCTTTTCTAACCTTCTGGTATTCTCATTTCTGTGTTTATCAGGTAATACATTTTTTACAACAACAGGTTTTACAATTTTAGATTTAAATTCTTTGTTTTTTATAGGTACAACAATATAATCCGGAATTTTATTATGTTTTTCAGGTATACCTGGTATTACAGCAGTGTTGTATGCCGGTTCAATTTTATTATAATTTTGGAATTGTACAAAAAACATTATTAATGCTGCAGATAATGAAACGGTGATAATTGCAATCTGCCGCTGGAAGTTCGCTAAAGGATTCCAAACTACAGTTGAAATATTTTGCATGATGCGATGAGTTCTTCCTGGTGCCGGTATTAAAGCAGGATCATCTTCATACGAATCTTTAAGCTTTTGTGTTAAATCCGCATCACCAAGAAAAGCTTCATCTCTGGATGCCGATTTAATAGCTAACATTATATTTTCTGTTCTATTTCCTGAATAAGTTAATGCTGATTCAATGCCATATGTCTCTTTCAGTAAAGTTGTAAGATTACTATCAATTAATTCCGGTGCGGATACTGAACGAATAATATTAATTATTTCTGCAGTCCTTTCCGGACTTATCAGTGAATTATCATCAGGATATACTTCTTTCAGCAATTCTGATAATTGTTCATCTTCAATATTCATCTCGTTCTTTTTAAATATTTTCATTTAAATTTATTCCTGGCCAAGTAAGATTCATATCTTCGCCTAATTCTTTCTCAACCAGACTTCTCAACTTATGTCTTGCACGATGAACTCTACTTTTCGCTCCCGCTATTCCGCATCCCAATACTGCCGCAACTTCTTCCAAAGATCTTTCTTCCAAATAAAACATTAAAACAGCAATTTTCTCTTTCGGCAATAATTGATTTAAACATTTTTTCACAACATCCATGCGTGCTGTTTTCATCATTTCTTCTTCAGGTGTCATCTTGTCAGATGGTAATTCGTGTATTTCATCTAATTCAATTGTTGATCTGTCACCAGCATTTTTTCTTAACCATGAAATACTTAAATTATTCGCCACCCGTAATAGCCAGTGAATAATTGATGGTTCAGCTTTCAGCGATTTAACATGTTGCCATGCACGAACAAAGGCTTCTGCAGTTAAATCTTCTGACTCTGCAGCATTGTTTGTAATCCGGTAGCAGTGATTAAATACTCTTTGCTGATGCATATTAACAAGTTCTTCAAAAGCATAAATATCACCACTTTGCGCCCGGGCTAAAATCCTACCTTCATCAATATCGCGCATCAAGCCCCCGTATCAGAGATTCACATTTATTATACGCATATTAGTATTACAGGTTGCATATTTATATATTCCATTTTAAAATCAATTAAATCTCTGAAAGACATTTATTTACCATATATTCCCATCAGTTGCTAATATCATGCAGATATACGCGTGTTTTACATATTTTTTCACTTGTTATTATACATCAGTAGGATTAAACTTGATATATTATAACAGATAATAAAACTGAGGTTATAAAAAAATCTGTAAAAATGTATCGTTAATTTAAATTGGGAGATATTAAAGATGTCGTATAATGACGGTTGGGCAGCTATAAATTTAGATATGCCTTCACGAGTTCCACGTACTGAATATTCATGTGAAATGCATTATGAATTAATGAAAGCAGTCACTGGCATACCTGTGTTTGAAGATAGTTCACAGGATATTAAAGTGAAAGCAATGAAGAAATTTTATAAAGACTGGAATTATGATTTCCAGTGGGGTGTTTTAATAGGTGGCGATAGATTTGGTGATAAAAGAACTGATATGGGGCATGCTGAATATGCCGCAGGTGGTGTTGATTACCGTGAATTAAAAGAATCGCCATATAAAACAGTTGATGAAGTTTTAAATTATAACTTTGAAGAAACTTTTGGTATTCCGGATAAAGTTGAATGGAAAAAGAAGTTTGAAGTAAATTATAATAATTCACGCGAATGGATGCCTGATGCTGTTCCCAGTACCGGTGTATATATTACCCTTATTTCCGGATTTATAGATTTGTTTGGTTGGGATTTATTACTTGAAGCCGCAGGGGAAGATTCTGTTAAATTCGGAGAAATGACAAATCGATACGCGGACTGGATGATGAACTATATAGAAGCTTTATCAATGTCAGAGAATGTTCCTGTGGTAATGATTCATGATGATATGGTTTGGACAAGTGGCGCTATATTTCAACCTGAATGGTATAGAAAATATGTTTTCCCGAACTTCAAACGTTATTTTTCAGTTTTAAGGGATTGCGGAAAAAAGATAATTTTCACCAGTGATGGTAATTACACTGAGTTTATAGATGATATAGCAGAAACTGGTGTGCATGGGTTTGTATTGGAACCAATGACGGACATGGCATATATCGCGGAAAAATATGGTAAAACACATGTATTTATTGGAAATGCTGATACAAGAATTCTGTTATATGGCAGTAAAAACGCTATCTATAATGAAGTCGAACGGTGTATGTCTATAGGTAAAAAATGTCCAGGATTTTTTATGGCAGTCGGAAATCATATTCCACCTAATACACCTGTGGAAAATGCAATTTATTATAACGACATCTATGAGAAATTAAGTAAAAGATGAAGTTATTTTTGTGATGATGATACAAATCAAATATCCAAAATTGAAAAATAAATTTTAATTTTAATCATGGCAATTTACATAAAATTGCCATGATTTTTAAATTCAGAGTGAAGTATTGATATTATAATGATGACATGTTACGACCGGCATTTTTGGCATTATATAGTGCTATATCTGCATTATTTATCATGTCATCTATTGACCGTTTATCATTATATTCTGAAACACCAATACTTATAGTAACTTTTATTGTTTTTTCATCACAGAATGTCGCTTCATCAACAGCTAACCTTATTTTCTCAGCAACTTCAAACGCGCTACTAACATTACAACTATTCAAAACAATAAGAAATTCTTCTCCACCCCATCGGCAGATGACATCTGACTCACGCAAATGCCCCTGTATTAATATCGTTAAACCCTGTAATACCTGGTCACCATATAGATGGCCATATTCATCATTTATTTCTTTAAAAAAATCTATATCTATCATCAATGCAGATACAGGACTCTTCATTCGCTTGGCTTCTTTTATTATTTGTTCTACTAATATAGCAAATGCCTGACGATTATATATTCCTGTAAGACTGTCAGTGGTTGCCATTTCTTCTAATTTTTGCTGGTATCTATTTATTGTAACAATTGTAATGAATAAAACAATTGCTGAAATTAATAAACAAATACCAATATTTAGGTACAATACATTTCGAATGACCGCTAAAGCTTCGTTTTCATTTTTTTCAACAAATATATACCAATTTAATTCCGGTATAAAACGAACGTTAAGAAGATAATTATTCCCATCTCTTTTATATTGATAAGATCCGGATTCTGATTTTAATATCTTTGATGCCTGTTTTTCCAGACCTTCGATATTATAAATACTTTGACCATACATTTTTGCGTTATTAGCAAATAATATAATTACTCCGTCTCTACGAACAAAATAAATATCACGATTATACATTCTTTGGCATTTTTCAACCATTTTCTTAACTGCGTTAACTGTTAATCCGACCCCAGTAGCGCCTATAAACTTTTTATTATAGTCAAATACCCGATAATTGATAAAAATGGTCCATGTGTCATCATTTGCCATATCCGGATCCACATTAATTTCATAATCAGTTTTCAATTGTTTTACACGAAAATACCATTCATCAAGTGATATTTTGGGATCAACCTTTTTTAAAATACCGCGTGTTTGGTAATAAATCTTTGTTTTGTCTGACACGAAAAAGCTGGTAAATACAGAATATCTGTTTTGAATCTCCTTTAAATATTGTATAACCTTGTCTGGCTTATTTTCACCATTAATCACCCAATCCCGTAGGAATGTGTCACTAGCCATCATGGAAGATATAAAGATAGGTGTGATTAACTCTTTATGGATTTCAGTTAATATATTATCAGATGTTAACGGCAATTCGTTTCTTACTAATGAACTGGTAATAGATGATTTTGACACATAATAGCTAACCAGGGATGTGGCCAAAAACCCTGATATTAATAAAACGAATAACCAGGTAATAAATCGTCTCTTTCTTACATTTAATAAGATTTGCATGATACTCCCAAATATGAATCAGGACTTTGCTTATCGACTGATAATTTAGGTAATTTATTATAACTACCTGAAATAAATATCTAAAAGCGAAAGTCCTGATTACAAATAATTTTTATAAAGTGATTTTAGAGGATATACTATATATTTGCAAGATTTTCAAAGGAAATATAGTAAAAATCATGGTAAATTGGTATTATTTAGAAGTAATTTTTATTAAGGGGTATAAAAATGGCTTATTTACTTGGCATAGATATAGGCACCAGTGGCACCAAAGTTTTACTTGTTAATGACGAAGGTAAAAAAATAACAAGCGTAACAGAAGAATATCCTTTGTTAACACCTGCGCCATTATGGGCAGAACAGGAACCGGCAGAATGGTGGAAAGCAACTGTTAATGGGATAAAACGGGTTTTAGAAATTGCTAAAATTAATTCAGAAGATATTGCCGGTATCGGATTATCCGGACAAATGCATGGTTCGGTATTTTTAGATGATTCCTGTGATGTTATTAGACCAGCAATATTATGGTGCGACCAGAGAACAGTAAAACAATGTGCGGATATTACAACCCGTGCCGGTAAGTCTGTTGTAGAATCAGAAACATTAAATCCGGTTTTAACAGGTTTTACCGCACCCAAAATTGTATGGCTTCAGCAGGAAGAACCTGCCGCATGGAATCGTGTAAAAAAGATATTACTCCCTAAAGATTATATTCGTTATAAATTAACCGGTGAATTTGCAACTGAAGTTTCAGACGCTTCCGGAACTTCCTTATTAAATATTACCGAACGAAAATGGTCATCCGCTATGATTGACGCCTGTGATGTTAAAATAGATATGTTACCACAAGTATTTGAATCATATGAAATTAGCGGCAGAATAAGTACTGAAGTTGCCAAACTTACCGGACTAGCCCCGGGTACCCCTGTAGTCGGCGGAGGTGGTGACCAGGCAGCAGGTGCTGTTGGTAATGGTATTGTAACAGAAGGTATCGCATCATGTTCAGTTGGCACTTCAGGTGTGTTGTTTGCCCACATGAAAAAAGCCTATACTGACCTTCAAATGCGAACACATACTTTTTGTGCCGCAGTTCCCGGTGAATATCATGTTATGGGTGTACAACTGTCTTCTGGTGGTTCACTTCGCTGGTTCCGCGATACCCTGGCAGATGTTGAAGTTGCTACCGCAAAACAGATATCGGCTGACCCATATGAATTGATAACCCGGGCAGCTAATAATGTTGCCGCAGGGTGTGAAGGATTGATATTTTTACCATATTTAACGGGTGAACGCTGTCCGTATCCCGACCCTTATGCCCGCGGAGTATTTTTTGGCCTGACACTGCGCAGTAATCGCGCTTCTATGGCACGCGCGGTTTTAGAAGGTGTTTCTTTTGGATTACGTGATTCACTGGAAATTTTCAGGGGGATTGGCGTTAATCCGACTGAAATAAGACTTAGTGGTGGTGGTGCAAAATCTACTTTATGGCGTCAAATTCAGGCTGATATCTTTAATAGTAATTGTGTTACTATTAATATTGACGAAGGTCCTGCCTTTGGCGTTGCTTTACTTGCCGGCGTTGGTGCTGGTATTTATCCAACTGTTCAAGAAGCATGCGCCCGAACAATTAAAGTAACAGACAGTACACCACCTAAAGTAGAAAATGTTGAAGTGTATGACAAAACTTACCCGATTTATCGCAACCTATATGCACATTTGAAAGATGATTTTACAGCAGTATCACAATTATAAAAGGAAATAAATGAAAATTATAACAATTAAGAATATTAAAATCGGTGCCGGACAGCCATTAGTATTAATTGCCGGTCCATGTGTAATTGAAAGTCGTGATATGGTAATGAGAATTGCTGAAGAAGTGAAAATTATTTCTCTGCAATTAAATATGCCATATATTTTCAAGGCGTCATTTGATAAAGCCAACAGAACATCCCGCACCGCTTTTAGGGGACCGGGAATAGATGAGGGATTGGCAATATTAGAAGAAGTAAAAAATCAATTTGATTTGCCGGTTTGTACTGATTTCCATGAATCATGGCAAGCTAAAATTCTTGCAGAAGTAGTTGATTTGCTACAAATACCGGCTTTTCTGTGCAGACAGACTGATATGTTAGTGGCGGCAGCAGATACCGGTAAAACAACAACTGTTAAAAAAGGACAATTTCTTGCCCCATGGGACATGAAGAATGTAATTGATAAATATACTTCAGCAGGAAATCACAATCTGATGTTAGCGGAACGCGGTGCAACTTTTGGGTATAACAATTTAATTGTAGATATGCGCAGTATTGCCTCAATGCGGGATTTTGGCTATCCATTAGTTTTTGATGCAACTCATAGCGCCCAACTTCCCGGCGGTTCCGGAACAGCAACAGCAGGTATGCGTGAATATATCCCCGCCCTGGTTCGTGGTGCGGCAGGGGTTGGTATGGATGCCTTGTTTATGGAGGTTCACCCGGACCCTGAAAAAGGTTTATCTGATGCGACAACTATGTGGCCAATTGATAAGTTAAAAGATTTATTGATAATTGCCCAGCAAATAGATACCATCTCAAGAAAATAAACAACAACGCCTTTGAATATTACAAATTATGAAATATTCAAAGGCGTAATTTAAATTATTAAAATATTACGGGTTATCATCTTCGCCAAATATCTTCTTACGAGTCATATCTGACTTCTTTCTCATTGCTTCCTGCCATTCGCGTACTGCTTCTAAATCCGTAAAATCAGGCACTTTTGACCCATCATTATTTAAATATTTCTGCATATGTTCTACTGCGTTATGCATCTTTTCTCCGGTCACTAATCTTCTCTGGTGTTCTTCACGAATTCGCTCGAGTAAATCGTCAGCAGCAATATCCTCGTTTTTCGGCATTTCACGTACAGACAATTCCGCAACAATATTTAACAATTCGCTATTTTCGTTACTTATGTTACGTACATCTGGTTGAAGTTTTTTATTTTTTAAATCTATCAGTGCCTGATAAAGTTTTATATATTCAGGAGTTGTAAAAAAATCTGCTGATAAACCACTATCAATTACTTTACGTGCAAAATCTACATTATTTATAATAAATAACAATAGATTTCTTTCTACCGGTAAGTCATTCTTATCCTGAACAACTACCGGGGTAGCCGGTTTATTCTGATTTCGTGAAGTTCTTTCCAGATTTTTTACTTCAGATAAAATAGCTGATTGCTGACGTGCTAAATCTCCCTGATTTATACCACCGGTGTGGTCAATAAGCCACATAGCATATTCTGCCCTTTCGATGTCTGACAAAGGCAATAATATCTCTGCTGCCGCATGAAATAGCTTTAATCTTGTATTTGTATCATTTCCCGGATATTTCTTTAACAGTTGTAATAACTCAAAAGCGACCGGTTGTAATGCTGATTCTAAAGCCAACTCAAACGCTCCGGGACCTTGTTCACGAATTAAAGTATCCGGGTCATGCCCACTGGGTAACATTGCAATTCTTACATCCGCGCCTGCAGCTCTAAATATTGCCTGACCACGTAACGCGGCATTAATTCCAGCAGAATCAGCATCATAAACTAAATATATAATACCGTTTTCACCCACTAATCTGTGTAATATTCTCACATGTTCTTCACCTAACGCGGTACCCAATGTGGCAACAGTTTCAGTAAACCCAGCAATATGGCAGGAAATAGTATCAAAGTATCCTTCAGTAACTATTGCCCTATTCTTTTTAGCTATGGTTGATGCGGCCCAATTAAGCGCATATAATGTTCTACTTTTTGTGAATATAGGCGTTTCTGAGGTATTCAGATATTTCGGCTGATCATCAGGAGATAAAGCACGTCCACCGAAAGCTACAATTCTATTTTGACGATCATAAATCGTAACCATCAGACGATTACGAAAACGGTCTATTACTCCACCACCGGATGTGCGGAAATTACTAAGATTTGCTTTTACTAAAATATCGTCTGTGTAACTTTTCTTGATTAAATAATTCGATAAAAAATCCCAACCGTTTGGCGCATACCCAAGGCCATACTTTTCGGCATGTTCCATTGTTATTCCACGATTATTTAAATATTCCCTGGCTTGGATGCCTGCTTTCCCGCGTAATGCCTTACGAAACGCGTCATCCGCGGCAGCATTAACGCTATAAAGATAATCTTTTTCTTCCATCCGACGAGAGTCTAATTGAACTAAGCGGGGACGTATTCCGGCACGTCTCGCCAATTTTTCTATTGCTTCAGGAAAAGTTAAGTGCTCATGCTGCATAACAAAGGTAAATACATCACCACCCTTACCACAACCAAAGCAATGCCAAAACCCTTTATCTGCATCGACGGTGAAAGAAGGAGACTTTTCATTGTGAAAAGGACATAATCCTGAGTATTTGCTACCACGTTTTTTTAATGTAACTGTTTGTCCGACAACAGATACTATATCTGAACGTGTTCTAACCTCATCAGCATCAAATTGTTCAATTGTTCCTGCCATATATCTATATTACCATGAAGAACGCGCAACTTCAAATGCCCACCGTGTACCACCAGTGGTACCTATACCAATAGTACCATTATTACCTTTTGGACTATAATGTAATACCAGCGAATACGCTCCAATATTTCGTCCTAAACTGTAATTATCAGTAAAACTGGTCATTTTACCTGAAGTGTAATTAATATTGCCGGTAGCAGTCCAAAGCCGTTTGCCAGCTTTTGATTTATCCCATGGCAGTTGATAATTAAAACCACCATTATGATAAAAGAGATCTGACCCAACAGTATATGATGAATATAAAAAAGCACTCCATGCGCTATTACTATTACCAGTCAGGCTAAAGCTATAACGGCGTGATGGCGCCATAGAAGGACTATTACTGCTGTTCGTTTTACTATATGAATAAGTAAGGGATGAAGATAATACTTTACCTAATTGACGGTTAAAACTAACACTTGCATCAAACGATGTACTGGTCTCTTTATTTGAATTATATGTTACGTCCTGACTGATTCTTGTATTAATATTACCACCAATCAAATGATATGATGGTACATTCATACTTGCGCGCAAGCCTTCACTTGTCATTTCACTGGTAGTAGTAACACCAGTGGAATTTGAGGTATTTAAATCATAACCAATGAACGGAGAAAAAGTCATACTATAACCCGTTTTACCAAATCGTAACGGTGGTGGTGCTAAAGATAAATCAGAACGCAAAGAATTTGTTTTATCGTAATAAGAAGCTGATGTAGATAGATATACATTTGTTGTGCCTATATCGCGTGATACTGTTACACCAGCATGTGTGGAATATGGCGCAGTGGCAGAATATCTGGAATAAGAACCATTCAAATTACACCTTGTCACCCCAAAATCCTGTCGATGGTCCCATGAAACAGATCTTATTTTTCTGTTCACATCGTCAAAATATATACCGCCATCACCATTCTCTCCCATCCTGTATTCCTCTTCAATTGACATCTGTAATCCTTCATAACCATGGTAATTAGGTACCCCCTGCAAAACATTTCTTAATTTAATAGATCCGACATGACTGCTATTTGCATGGTAATAAATTGGGAAATCCACATATAATTTTGCTGCGGAAGTTAATGCAACATTAAAATTAAATAATGACCCGACTTCAGAAGCACGAATATCTAACACATGGTATGGCAAAATAAGCAGGCAATGATCAAAATCGTTAAGATAAAATTTAGGTGCCTTAAATAAAATATAATCTCCCGGATATACTGTGGCGCGTTTACTTACAATCCAGGATGCTGTTTTAGGAGATTCTGATATTGTATAATCCCGAGTTCTAGCGCTTTCGTCATCCTGATATTTAAAGTTAGGTAATGAAAATGATTTAAAACTCATATTATCTGACAATGTCACCGCGTAACCAACTCCGGAATTAAAATCAAAACTTATCTCTTCTGCAGACAGCGTATTTTTGTTGTCAGTTATAATTACTTTACCCCTGGCTAACAATACACCACGGGTTGAATCAATATTCATAACATTGGCTTTAATTTTATAACCGGATGAAGAAAATTGCGCATTATCATAAATCTCGAAAATTTTATTATCAAAATTATAATATAACTGCTTTCCTGTTAATTCGTAATATGGCTTTTCTTCAGTTGGCGGGGCCGCTTCCCCCTGGCCAATATATGTTACTTTTATCTTAGCCTGTGTTTCACCTGCCTGACATGTTATGTCAGCAATACCTGGACCGGCACTATTACTTAAAATAACTGAAACCCTACCGTTTTGTGTATATGCTAATTCAGGAATATTACCTAAGGTTGTGTAAAAATAAACTATAGTATTGTTCGGTACTGGTGTGCCATCCGGATTATTAACAGATACAATGATATTAACATTATTATCTGCTCCATAATTTATTCTGGTTGGAAATGCTTCTGCGTTTAATTTATATGTCTGTGCTGAAATCGCAAGAATACAAAATAAAAAAATATATATATTTGATAAAAATTTCGTCAATTAATTAATCCATGCTAAAGATAACCGAAAATGATTATATAATTCTTGACTGCAATGGTCAATCAAAAAATATTAAATGGAACAAAATGCATGAATATGATGTCATAATAATAAAGGGAGCACCGAATGAATAAATTCTTAGCTGTTTTAATAACAGTAATGTTTTGCACAATGGCATGGTCAGTACCAACTGAAATTAAGCCAGTGGCAGTGTACAAAGGTTCAGTGGCAGAAGTTGAACTACAAAAAAACTGTCCTGACTTTATTTCCGATGCAGTTACCATGCAAGAATTATGGCAATCATGGAAAATAAAAGAAAAGGTTCCAGAAATTGATTTTGCCAAACAAATTGTTCTTATATCAACCACTGTTGGAAGTGTAATGAATATGACAATATCATTAGATGAAAAGGGTGACATGAAAACATTTGGAATGTCTACAATGGATTTTGGTGAAGGTTTCAGATATTTAATGTCAGTTGTTAGTCGGGAAGGTGTAAAAACTGTTAATGGTAAAGAATTACCTACAACGAGAAAAATTTTACCACTTATTCTATTAAAAGGATCTGTAGTGATTAAGAACATGTATGCAAATTCATTCACTACTGTAATACCATCACAACAAAAATTAAAAAAGATTTGGTTAATATGGAAATTAACAGATAAAATGCCAAAAATTGATTTTACTAAACAAATTGTAGTTCTATCAACTGGTGCGGGTAGTATTTTATATACCACATATGCAATAGAAGCAAATGGTAATTTAAAAGTAGATTCAATATCAACAAAAGATATCGCAGATGGATTTAGATATCAGTTTGCTATTATCAACAAAGAAGGAATTAAAACCGTTAACGGTAAAGAGTTACAGAAGTAATTCTGATATTTAAATTAAATTACGCTTTAAAATATTGCTCCGCTAATATATTATTAACGGAGCAATATTTTTATTGCAGGTACTATCAGTGACTATGAAGAATTATATATAAATGAATGGTAATAATCGCAGTGAAATAAGGTCCGGTTTACTTGTTGATATAATCCTGAAAAAAGATCAGGACACGGCGAAATTGACCCGTGGTGTGGTAAAAGATATTTTGACAAATGCAACTTTCCATCCACATGGTATTAAAGTAAGATTGCAGGATGGTCAAATAGGACGGGTTCAACGTATTTTACCCCATTTGTAAAAGGCTTATACTAATAATTTCTGAATTGCTACAGTATTGCCACCGTCTCGTTTTGCCTGATACATTGCAAGGTCAGCATACCGCATTAAATCATCCGCGGTTTCACCATGAATAGAAGCGATTGCAACCCCAATTGAAGGGGTAACTGTTACTAACACATTTTCACTAACCTGAAAATCTTGCGAAAATAGATCCAGTAATCTCTCTACATAACTTTTCCATTCATCCTGGTCTTGTAAATCATTTAGTAAAATCACAAATTCATCTCCACCTAAACGTGAAACGGTATCACTTTCACGACTATGCTTTTCTAATCGTTTGCTAACCTGGCATAATATTTCATCACCGCCGGCATGACCATATGTATCATTTATCTGTTTAAAGCCATCTAAATCGAGGAAAATAATAATTGTGGAAGTCTGATACCGGCGATGCCTTACTAATGCTTGCTCTAACCTGTCATAAAATAAGGTCCTATTGGGCAATCCAGTTAGGGGATCGTAAAATGCCAATTGTTGCAGTCTTTTTTCTGATTTGCTCCGTTCAGAATAATCACGTAACAAAATTATTTTTCCTGATGGGTGGTTAGATAATGTAGGTATTTCCATAATCCTTGCTTCATATGTAATTTCACCGTCATTATCTGTCATAATCGTCGTTAATACAGATTGATTATGTGTAATTTTATAATACGATGCTAATTGAGACCACTGTCCCGGTAGATCAATCAATCTTTTTTCTAATATTGACTTGGGATCACAACCTATCATTTGGCAACATGCCGGATTAATCTCCACTATTCTCCCCTGCCCATCTAAAATAATTGCGCCATCTGCAATTGATTCAATTATTAAATGATGTGCTTTTGGGGTCAATTGAAGAAAATGAAAACGCAAACTGACTAATAACCAGACTGTTGCCGCGATAGTGAATGCTAATGGTGTAAAGTCAAAATACGGTAATGGTCCAATTCGTAAAATATAAACTATACTTATAATACATGGAAAAATTGCATATAATAAATAAAGAAATAACTGGAGTCGATATAAATTGGATGTAAAAAACATAGATCGTATACATAAAATAAATCCGCTTGCTAAAAGAAGATAAGAATAAATACTAAATAGCCAAAACCATGGTCCATAAGATATGGCAAGTGAAGATATATTGTGTTCAGTAGTTAGCCATACACTTTTATAAACGAGATGGTGGTATTCATTAGTCCATTGCAGTATGATAGTAATGATTGGAATAAGCATTAGCAGAATATATTTTCGTTTTGTGATTAATTGAGATAAGCCGATATAATTAAGTAATAATAAAAACCATGCTAATGAAATAAAAACAATACCCGGGTATTCAACCTTAACCCAGAACATTTTACCTGCCAACGTTGGTGACGCGATTTCCATAACTGACCCAATAGAACACCAGGCTGCAAGTAATATAACAGCAATTGTAGAGCGTATTCCATTAATATTTATCCATCTATACGCTATAACACTAAGAGATATCGATATTAAAATTCCAATTATAGTCGGTATATGATACCATGGGTAAAATGTCCATAACATGTTAAAATATTATCATAAAATATTAAAATTTGGCAATTATTTAAAATGTTTCATTATTACTTGATACAAAATTTGTAGTTTTCTTTTTTACTTCTATTTCTCTTTTAATCAATATGCAACAGTAAACGATATTTTGTGTCTAAATATAAAATAGTGAAAGGATGCTGATATGCGTAAAGTTGTTGTCACAGGTTTAGGTATTGTATCATGCCTGGGGAATGAAATATCTTCCTTTTGGGCTAATTTATTGGCCGGCAAAAACGGGATGCGATTAATGTCGCGTTGGGATCCTACTGGTCTGCGTAACACTAAAATGGGTGAAGTAGTAGATTTTACTTGGAATGATGAACATGACGAAGCCAGTCAATTCGCGTTATCAGCAGCAAGTTCTGCATTAATTGACGCTAACATATCTGAGTTTAGCAATTTGGGTTTAGTATCATCAACTAATTTCGGTGGTGCCGCTTTTTGGGACCAATATTTGGCATGCCTTACTGAAGGTGAAATAGATAGTGAAACCGCGGAATTATTTTCAGAGTTTATCTTCAGCAGAACCGCAGATTTAATTAAAGAAAAGTTTAACATTAATGGACCAACCAGAGTAATGACTTTATCATGCAGTAGCGGTACTGCCGCCATCGGTCAGGGAATGGATATTATAAGAACTGGGAAAGCAGATACCGTATTATGTGAAGGACATGACAGTTTAGCATATTCAAGTTTAGCTGGATTATCAATCTTACGAACAATAACAGCAGACGAATTACGTCCCTTTGATGTAAGACGCAGTGGAACAATATTTGGCGAAGGTGCCGGCGCATTAATACTTGAAGATGCAGAAAAAGCAGTTGCTCGTGGCGCAACAATATATGGCGAGGTTGCAGGTTACGCCGTTAATAATAATGCACATCATCTTACCGCACCAGACAAAGCAGGCGATGGTATTATTGCAATGTTAAAAGAGGCACTTCGTGATGCCAATACACATCCTAATGATATAGATTATATAAACGCGCATGGAACTGGTACTGCTTATTTTGATGTTACAGAAACTAAAGCCGTTAAAGCAGTATTAGGTGACAGAGCATATAAAATACCAATGAGTAGTATAAAACCTGCCATCGGTCATATGATGGCTGCTGCCGGTTCTGTAGAAGCTATTGCATCTTTGTTAGCATTGCGTGACGATATAGTACCACCGACATTAAACCATGAACAACCTGACCCGGAATGCGACCTTGATTATGTATCTGATGGAGCAAGAAAAATCTGTATAAATAATGTTATTTCTATTTCGTCTGGCATCGGTGGAAATAATTCCGCCGTAATATTAAAAAAATGGCAGGGAGGGAATTAATATGAATGATATTTTAATTACAGGATCCGGGATAGTATCTGCGGCAGGTATTGGTATAGATAATTTTATATCTGGTAAATTTGTAAAGATAGAGACAGAACTACCTGAATTTGGTGGAGAATACCCTATCAAACCAGTTAAAAATCTTGATATCACAACTATCCTTCCCAGTGTTAAAACGTATCTTGATCGTGCATCAGAATTTACCTTGGCAGCATCTATGATGGCATTACAATCTGCGGGTTTAAATAGTGAAAATATAAATAGATGGCGTACCGGAGCAATAATGGGTTCGCAATTTGGATGCCTGGCGACTCTGCATACTTATACTGCATCATTACAACAAAAAGGTGCTCGTATGGCAAATCCATTATTATTTAGTCATTCATATTTAAATACTCCTATCAGTCTGGTAGCAATAGAATTTGGCATAGGCGGGCATCATGGCGCTTTTGCTGGTAAACAGGCCGGTATCCAGGCTTTAGAAAGCGCTATTGAAGCATTACAGCTAAACCGTGCAGATATTATAGTTGTTGTCGGCGTAGATGTAATAAGCCAACCACAATATAAAGCATTATCAGTTAATGGTACTTTAGAATATCCTATCGGTGAAGCATCCTGTGCTGTGGTATTGGAAACAGTAAAATCAGCCAGGTTGCGTGGTGTTAATGGCAAAGAAATATCAACAAATGATAACTATATCCCCATCAGAGAATTATTAGGTCACACGTTTGCAGCAGAACCATTTATTTCAACATTGATGAATTAACAAACTATTTTATTTTTTTTAATCTGGAATAGTTGACAACTTTTGCTCTAATTGTTAATGTATGACGTAACTGTATATGGATGCTATCGGTTGCACCGATTAGTATCCATTTTCTTTTTCATTTGCTTTAAGGAGCTTAATGTGAGCAGTATCGTTATTGTGGGAACTCAATGGGGTGATGAAGGCAAAGGGCGTGTTGTAGATGTCTACGCTGCCGATGCTGAAATGGTGGTGCGTTATCAGGGTGGCGACAATGCCGGCCATACCGTGAAAATCGGTGATAATAAATATGCATTACACCTGATACCATCCGGAATTTTACGCGGTCGACCGTCTATTTTAGGTAATGGTATGGTTATTAATCCCAAGTCATTACTTAAAGAGATTGCTGATTTAGAAAGTAAAGGTGTTAATGTAAGACCTTTTATATTCATTAGTGAAGATGCACATATGATTATGCCTTACCACATGGCATTGGACGGAGCATCCGAAAAAACTGCAGGCAATAAGAAAATCGGAACAACATTAAAAGGGATAGGTCCTGCATATACTGATAAAATGAGTAGAAATCATGGTATTAGAATGGGTGATATGCATAACGCCGAATATTTTCGTGCCCGTTTAAATAGCATTGTCGATGATAAAAACCTTATATTAGATAGAATATATGGAATGGACACTTTCAGTGCTGATGCCATATATGACGAGTATATGGGATATTATGCAGAGATAAAAGATATGATCTGCGATACGGCCCAACTGGTATGGGACGCAATGAAAGCAGATGAGTTTGTAGTATTCGAAGGCGCAAATGCTACCATGCTCGATATAGACCATGGTACATATCCATATGTTACCTGCAGTACCGCTACTGCAGGTGGTGCCGCGGTTGGTACTGGTGTCGGCCCTAAATTTATTGGCAAATCAATTGGTGTAGTAAAAGCTTATACCAGTCGGGTTGGCGAAGGGCCATTTCCAACTGAATTAAAAAATGAAATCGGTGACCATATTAGAGAATTGGGTCATGAATATGGAACTACCACAGGTCGTCCCCGACGTTGCGGATGGTTGGATTTATGTGTACTAAGAAAAGCTGCGCGTTCAAACGGTTTGGATTATTTAGCTGTTACTCACCTTGATATCCTTGATGACTTTGACGAAATCCCGGTTTGTGTAGGATATGAAATTGATGGAAAAATGATTGATGTATTCCCTAGTGCATTATGGAAAGTTGAAAAAGCAATTCCTGTTTATGAAATAATGCCGGGATGGAAATCATCAACTGCAAATTGTCGCTCTTTCAGTGAATTACCTGCAAACGCACAAAAATACTTAAACAGAATGACTGAATTAATAGATGTGCCGGTTTGTATGGAGATCGGAAGAGCACACGTCTGAACTCCAGTCACATTCAGAAATCT
>CAZNLA010000021.1:0-24039 GCA_964573385.1 uncultured bacterium | reverse complement strand
TCCCTTTACATTATCTATACTGTTTTCAACCATATAACCATGTTGACTTCCTGGTAAAGAGAAATGATGCCAGGCACCTTCCTTAGGTGCTTCAGTTGCTGGCCATTCCATAATTTTACGTCCGATTTTAGCAATATAACCGGCTTCCAATAAACAATCAGAAACATGGCGGGTACCTTCGGATGTAGGCAACAATATTCTATCTGCAAATGGAGATTGAAAGTCATATTCCGCATTTATACCATTAAGTCCTAATTTAATTCCCATTACAGACCCAACGTTTGCCGCGTTGCAATCTGTATCCCATCCTGCTGTATTTATTATAGCCTGTGACATTCTAAAACTATCCGGCGCGTAACACCATGCCATAACCATAATTGCATGGTTTGGGATGATATGACAATTTCCACCATATTTCTGGTAACCATATTTTTTCTTAATCTTCTCGTAGGTAATATGCCAGTTGCCATCTTCTGCGCACCATTTTCGAACATCTTTATGGACTGCTGCAATTAATGAATCAGATGGAATAAACGATGCTCCTATATCTAATAATTTATCCATATCTTTTTCAATAAATGCCGCCGAAACCATTGCTGCCACTACTTGTGCTCCACAGATTGCTTCTCCATCATGCGACACTGAAGCCGATTTAAGAGCAATCTCCGCGGCTAATGCCGGATTCCCGGGGGTCACCATTCCAAAAGCGTCTACGAAGATCTGTGCACCAATTTGCTCCGCAACTATTTGACCATTTGATTGAATACTCCCGCTATTAGGTGCTTTAATACCATCTTTAAGTTTTAAATATGCTGTATGTTCTGTTGAATGCCCTAAACCACCCCACCATAAAATACTTTTCCCCTCGATAATATAATTTAGCCACATATTACCGAACTCTTCAATTGTTGTTCCAGTAAATTTGCCGGAATCTTCTAAAGCACGTATAAATGTGAAAGTACCGGTAATATCATCATCTGCGACAACTAAAGGCACGTTTTGGTCGTCTGCCACATAGTGGTCAATTAAACCCCAACGGGAAACAAGATTATCTTTATCTTGGCCTTCAAAAGGGCGCCCCATATATACGCCAATAACTTTACCTAATACACCTGCGTAAACTTGTTCTTCGTAATTTGATACTTCAATCATTTCTCTTCTCTCTTAACTAATAGATATTTAATAACAATCAAAAAAAATAATTTAACTGACATTAATATTTATTTATTTCTATATTTCATTATTTTTAACCTTCAATAAACCAGTAATTTTGAAGTAAATCATCAATTAATCTGTAAAACTAAAACTATATTTAGATAAATTACAATCAAAAACGAATATATTATAAAAAAATGTAGATAAAAAGGAAAAATACTGCTAATATAGAAAATAAATTATTATACCGGCAGACCCAATGCATCAGCATTATATATAGATAACTTTTTGCTTGCGTAAAGGAGCCGTCATGTCATCATTTTTCGAACTACTAAAATACAAATTATTAATGCGATCCGATTCAGAAAATGAACGTGAGAGTGCCGCGAAACAGTTAGGTATTTTAGGTGATCCTAAAGTTATAGATCTGTTAATTCGTACTTTATCAGATAAAGGACCGGGTGTACGTCGCGCAGCAGCAGTCTCATTAGGACAATTAAAAGATCCCAGAGCTATAGAACCGCTAATAGCTTCAATGAAAGACAAGGGTACAAATCCTTCAATGCGCAAGGCTATCGTAGCATCATTAGGAATTATAGGTGATCCCAAATCAATCCCGGTACTTTTAAGTTGTTTAAAAGATATGGATATGGACCTTAGAAAAACGGCATCTGATTCTTTAGTATCAATTGGTTCTCCATCAGTTGAATCATTGCTTGATTTAATAAACTGCGATGATGAGCATATAAGAAAAGAAGCAATAGGGATGCTAGGGAAGATAAAAGACCCAAGAGCAATTCCATATTTTGCAAAACTTATGCATCAGGGTGGGTCAGATAGATCGGATGCTGCAAATGCGTTAAATATTATGGGATGGAAACCATCAAGTCCAGAAGATCGTGCATTATTTGCTTTCGTTCGTGGAAAGTTTGATGAACCAGTTGCTGAAGGAAAAGCAATGGTTGTTCCTCTTATTTCTATAAAAAATGATCCAAGTAATGAAGTCAGAAGAGCAGTCGCAAATGCTTTGGGTAAAATTGCTGATGTCCGTGCTGTTCCGGCATTAATTGAAATGGCAAAAGATGAAAATCCAGAAGTACGCGAGGCAGTAGCCAGGGCGCTTGGAATAATGAAAGATAGTACAGCATTAGATGTATTAATAGATTTACTGAACGATAATGAACAGTATGTACGTCCTGCAGCTGCACGTTCATTAGGATTATTAAAAGATGAAAGAGCATTACAACCATTAATGGCACTTCTCAACGATAAGAAATATGCTTTGAGAAAAACTGCTGCTGAATCATTAGCTTCATTGGGAACTATTAGTGTTGAACCATTAATTGATGAATTGGTTAATGGAGATCCTGCTTCAAAGCCGTTTGTAGCAGAGGCATTGGGTTATTTGAGAGATAAAAGGGCAGTACGGCCATTATGCATGGCGTTGATAGACCGAGATCCTGCTATTCGACGGGATGCGGCGAAAGCGTTGGGAATGATAGGGGATCCGAATGCCGCAGATGCTCTGGCCTCGCTATTACATGATGAACAACCTGAAGTATGGCAGATGGTAACAAAAGCACTCGCCCGTTTTGGTGATGGTCGCGCTATTGGCAGATTAGTTGAGATGACAGACAATGAAACAATATCCGCTAATATTGTTGAAACTATTACAAAAATTTTGCAGCATAAAATTACTGATGTTTCTGAAGATGATTTGATTAAAGCCGCAAACTTAAAAGATGTTTTGCAGGAAAGAGCAGCACAAGGGCAGATGATAGGTAATAGTACAGATAAAATGACAGTAGATTGCACATTGATTAATAATCTTGCAAAATCTGAATTAGCAAAGCGTGGATTGATGTAATGGCATTATTAGAGGTTAATAATGTCACAATTAAACGTAAACGTGAGTTAAATGGGAAAACAATTGATATTGAATTGCTTTCCCATATTAACTTTACTCTTAATGAATCAGAACTGTTAACAATTACAGGACCATCAGGTACTGGAAAATCTTCTTTACTTCGTGCTATCAATAGATTAGATGAGATATCAAATGGTGAAATAATATTTAAAGAAAGAAATATACGTAAATATGACCCGGTTCAATTACGACGCAAAATTACTTATGTTAATCAAACACCCATTATTTTCGATGCTTCTGTTTCTGCTAATATGGCTTATCCATTAGTGGCAAAGGGTGAAAAACTTAAAAAGGACGTAGCAATTTCCTTATTGAAAGAAATTGGGTTAAATGAAGACTTTTTAGATAGAAATGGTAAAGAATTATCCGGTGGACAATCATACCGCATTGCAATAGCAAGAGCACTAACATTGTCACCGGATATTCTATTATTAGACGAACCGACATCATCATTAGATGATGACAGCAGTGATATTATACTAACCATGTTACAAAATAGGCTAAAATTAAATCTGGCAATAATTATTGTTACCCACGATATAAAAGTAGCTCAATTTTCTTCCGGCAAATTATTAAGAATTGATAATGGCACTGCTGAATATTTTAGATGAAATATTTATGTGATGACTTCTTTGATTTATTAAAATATCCCGGATTGGTTTCTACCTTCCTATTCCGGAATAATTTATACCTGCTTCAATCGCCATGTCAGGTGATAATTGATTCCTTGCGTCAATTACTATTGGATTTTTCATTTTAGTAGCTATTTCCTGCCAATTTAATTCATTATATTCCGGCCATTCAGTTAGTATAATTATTGCATCAGCATGTTCTGCCGCATCTTCTGCATTTAATTTAAACTCGACATCTGTACCGGATAATTCTTTTTGTGCATTTGATATACTTATGGGGTCATGCGCGATTATATGTGCTCCTCTTTCCAGTAATATTCTGATTATATCAATGGACGGAGAATCTCTGACATCGTCTGTGTTTGGTTTAAAACTTAACCCTAAAATACAAATATTTCTTCCACGTATTACCTTAATCTGGTCTTGTAATCTTTCAATTACATGCATCCGCTGACGATTATTCACTTCTCTTGCTGCTGTTATAATTGGCATTTCGTAATTATAGTTTTTGGCTACAGATAATATCGCCGATGTATCTTTAGGAAAACAAGAACCACCCCAACCAGGGCCGGCATTCAAGAAATATGTTCCAATTCTATGGTCCTGACCTATTCCACGGGCAATTTCTGTCACATCTGCCCCAATCTTTTCACATAATCCTGCAATTTCATTAATAAATGAAATCTTAGTTGCCAAAAAAGCATTTGCCGCATATTTTATTATTTCTGCGCTTACTAAGTCAGTTGTTATTAACGCAGGTAGTTTGTAATCATCAGGACGTGATAAAAATGAAGGTGGCTGAAAATCCTGATTTAACAAATGACGATACATTCTACTTAAAATATCAATAGCAATTGAATCATCCGAGCCTATTACAATTCTATCAGGAAAGAATGTGTCGTATAATGCTCTGCTTTCCCTAAGAAACTCAGGATTAGAAGCAAATGTTACATTACAATTCACATCTCTTTCACGTAATGTCATATTCACAATCTGTTTAACCCTTTGATTTGTACCAATAGGTACAGTGGATTTAATAACAAAAGTGCAGGTATGACCCGGATTTATTTTTTCAGCGACTTCACGTGCGGCAGACTCTACATAACCGATATTGGCATCACCATTTTCTTTTGGTGGTGTTCCTACTGCTATCAGAAAAACTTCTGCTTCTGCCATTTCTTGCGTAAATACAGAAGAAAAAGATATGTTTTTAATTGTCAAAGCTAACAATTCATTCATACCATGTTCATGTATTGGTGATATTTGCTTTTTTAATGCTTCGATTTTCTTTGTATCTTTGTCAAATGATGATACCTGGTGTCCTAAATAGGCAAGTGATGTTGCCGTAGTTAATCCAACATATCCTGCACCGATGATTGTAATTTTCATGTTTTTACTCCAGTGGCATAATTATACCATTTTCGGCATTTATATGCTATATTAGATACATGCCACTTGAATTTGTTATAATATTTGCGGAAAAATAATGATATTTTCAAACACAGGTAAAAACTTAATATTTATTGGTATTGTCCTGATAATTATTGGGATAGTTATAATTCTATTGAATAAATTTCATATCAGTAATCTGCCGGGTGATTTTATTATTAAAAATAAAAACACAACCATATATATTCCAATAATGTCATCAATAATTTTAAGTGTTGTTATTTCAATTATTTTAAATCTCTATTTTAGATTTTTCAAAGGCCAATAAATGCATATCTCTGATTTTAATTATATATTACCAGATGAACTAATAGCCCAACACCCTGTAATTCCTAGGGATTCATCACGTTTATTAACATTAGATAAAAATTCCGGTTCTGTTACACATAAAAAATTCACTGATATAATATCGCTTATTAATCCGGGAGATTTACTGGTTTTAAATGATACCAGGGTAATACCAGCAAGATTATTTGGTCATAAAGCTAATAGTTCCGGTAAAGCAGAACTATTGTTATTAAAAACAAATGGAAATGATATCTGGGAAGCATTGGTAAAACCCGGTAAAAGATTAAAAGACGGAAGTATTATAAATATCGGCTATTCTGAATTAACATGTGAAATCTTACAGTATTTGCCAGAAGGCGGAAGAATAATAAAACTATACCCTGGTATTAATGCCGGTAATAAATCTGTTGATGATTTAATTCACCAGTTAGGTGAATTACCTTTGCCACCATATATAAATAATGGCCCAACACCAGACAAAAGAGAAGTTTATCAGACAATATATTCAAAACATGAAGGATCCAGTGCGGCACCAACCGCAGGTTTACATTTTACTAAATATATATTTGATGAACTATCAAAAAAAGATGTTATGACAGCATTTGTAACACTTCATGTGGGATTAGGTACTTTCAGACCTATCCAAACGGAAAATGTATTAGACCATGTAATTCACAAAGAATGGTATGAAATGCCTGAGTCAACTGCCGAAAAAATAAATCAGGTAAAAAAAGATAAAGGTAGAATAATTTGTGTCGGTACTACATCAGTACGAACCGTAGAGTCAGCAACAAATGCTGATGGTTGTGTTATACCTAAAACCGGTGATACTAATCTTTATATAACTCCAGGATATAAGTTCAAATCCGTTGACGCCATGATAACAAACTTTCACATGCCAAAATCAACATTATTATTACTAATTTCGGCTTTAGCAGGCAGAGACAATGTTATGAACGCGTATGATTTAGCAATAAATAACAATTATCGTTTCCTATCATTTGGCGATGCGATGTTTATATTTTAAATGAATAGATTACAATTAATAACAGATTTAATAAATAATATTCCTGCCGATGCGGATATTGAAAATGTATCTGAAAAGTTTGCTAACCAGATTGTTGAGGCAAACTTATCAACGTATATTATGATGTTTTTAGAATCAATTAAACCAATCTCTTTTATTGCCGGACAGGCAACATTAATATCTACGCCATTACTGGGTAGTTATATTAATCCTTTACAAATTGAACGGTTGTCAAAATTGATTGAAAACAGGATGTTTATTGAAAGATTATTGACCAAAATAGAGGAAAAAGAGACGGAAAGAAGAAACAAAAATATAGAGGGTTGTAATGACAAACAATCAAAATGATACCCAAAATATAAAAACAATTCACTGCCATGAATGTGGTGATGAATTACCTAAAAATGCCGAATCCTGCCCTTCATGTGGTGCAATTGTTATTACTAAGTCAGATGCTGAAAATAACACAAATCCGGATAATATTAACCAAAATCAGGAATTAATTCTATTATTATCTTCAATCGCTTTCCTGCTGATTTATTATGCTATATTACTATATTCAGAAAGTGCCAGTAATTCAAAATTTAATTATTCATTAAGAGATTTCGCAAATCCATTCTGGTGGGCTTTTTTACCTTTAATCTCTTTTGTAATTATATACTCCATTATTTCATCAATCAGGGGACGATTACCATATCTAAGAAAAATTTCTGGGTTAGACGCAATAGATGAAGCAATTGGCCGCGCGACTGAAATGGGGAGACCGATTCTTTTCTCCGGTGGATTATCCGGAATATCAATTGTCAGTTTACAGGCATTGGCAGTGGCGGCGAAAGTAGCAAAAGCGGCAGTAAAATACGGCACCAGATTAATAATCCCTGTGTGTGATCAAACAATGTTACCAGTAACCGAAGAAGTTATCCGTGAAGTTTATATAGCAGAAGGTAAACCGGAAGCTTTTAGAATGGAAGATGTGAGATTTTTGTCAGACAGACAATTTGCATATGCTGCAGGTGTCACAGGAATTATACATCGCGATAAAGTTGGAGCAAACTTTATGTTTGGTGATTTTTTTGCGGAAGCATTAATTCTGGCGGAGAATGGTAACGCAGTCGGAGCTATTCAGGTAGCCGGTACGCCGGAAATTAATCAGACACCATTTTTTGTTGTTACTTGTGATTATACCCTTATCGGTGATGAGTTTTATGCCGCAACGGCATATTTATCTCGTGACCCTATTCAAATGGGAAGCCTGGTAGGGCAGGATTTATCTAAAATTATAATTATCGCGTTAATATTTGCTGGTATGATATTATCAATATTTGTAAATGATAAAAATAATATCATTATTAAGTGGTTGGGTGGGTAATATGGAATTAATTAAAAAGTTTTCTGATGAACCATTAACAAAATATCTTTCAATAGAAGAGAAAGAAAAATTGATGTCAACAACCCGCACAAGAACTCTTATGCCGGGTGAAAATCTTATCAGGCAAGGTGAGGTTGATTACAGGATGTTTTTTATAGAGAGTGGTTATTTAGATGTTATAGATGAAAGATTAGGGAGTGAAGCAATAATTGCGTCATTGACATCCGGTGATGTTTTGGGTGAAATGGCGTTTTTAAATGAAGCACCACGGTCTGCAACTGTAAAAGCGAAAGTAAACACTGTTGTAAAAGAATTAAGCAGAAATCAAATCCGTGACATTGTCGAAACCGATCCGGCATTATTTGGTAAGTTTATGTTAGCTTTATCAGAAATATTGTCAGATAGAATGCGTGCAACATTAGATACTTTACCAGGTTTAGTTGCTCGCTTGCATAAATTACAAAAAGAGTCAGATGAAGAAACAACCAACGAGTTTACTGAAATAGAAACTGAGTTACAGTCAGTTAATCGCTGGTTGCGTCGTTCATTGTAAAATATTATAGATTATGTCTTTCTCAACATTTGTTTGAGTTCAGTAATATTTCCAGCATATTCCATTGCTACTTCGTAATTTACCTGGCCAGATGATACCAGTACTTCTAATGCCTGATTCATCGTGTTCATGCCGAAATGCTGACCTTCCCGCATGGCACCATATAACTCTGTGAGTGCGCCATCTTCGATTATCTTTTTAATGGTTGGAGAATTTCTCATTACCTCTACTGCGGGTAGCCTGCCGGTACCAGTTGCTTTGGGCACTAATTTCTGTGAAATAATACCACCTAACACTGCTGATAATTGAACTCGAATAAAAGGTTGGTCTTCCGGTGGAAATACGTGCAAAATTCTATCTATTGCCGCCGGTGCCGATGTTGTATGAAGACTGGTTAAAACCAAATGTCCAACTTCTGCCGAGTTCAATGCTACTGACATTGAATCTGCATCACGGATTTCGCCAATTAAAATAACATCCGGTGTTTGCCTTAATACCGACCGTAAACCAGATGCGAAGGATTTTGTGTCCTGACCAACTTCGCGTTGATGAATAACAGATTTACCTTCGGAAAAAATATATTCTATTGGGTCTTCAATAGTTACAATATTTGCTTCGCGGGTTTCGCTGATATGTTGAATTAGCGCCGCCAGTGTAGTTGATTTACCAGATCCGGTTGGTCCAGTTACAATTATCATTCCCTGTGTTAATTTACATAAATCTTTTAAGTGATCCGGCAAATGAAGTTCTGAAAAATTATATGGTTTTAAAGGAATAATTCGCAGAGTAGCGCCGTATGTATTTCTCTGCTTAAAAATATTTGCTCTAACACGCATTAATCCGGCAATGGTGAAATCTATATCAATTTCCTCTCCGGATTCTATCTTAGTCATTAAATCATCAGTATGCTTATCAGCAATGCTAATATCATCAGCACCTAACATTAGCAATAAATCACGTCCTGAAGCTTCAATAATTTCCTGACAAAGAACAAATACCTGTTTCGGAGATAATGGTGGACCTGAAGGTATGCGCACTCTGCCATCTATTCTAAATGCAGGGGTCATCCCGGACTTTAAAATAACATCAGAAGCGCGGTGTTTTAATGCTAATTCTAATAAATCATGTATGGAACCAGTATTCATCATTTCTCCAATAATCGCATAATTACATGCAAATATTAATGTTCTTCTGAGTTTTTGTCAATGCACTATTGACGAGTTAACCCGCATAATAAGATAATAAACGGGGAGTTGGATATAAGTGGATACAATTTTAACAGGTAATGCAGCAATTGCAATGGCAGCCCGTGATGCTGGTATAGCACTTGGTGTCGGATATCCCGGCACACCAAGTACTGAAGTATTAGAAAATCTTATCAAATTAGATAATACTAAAGCACAATGGGCACCAAACGAAAAAGTAGCTTTAGAAGTTGGGGTAGGGGTATCTTATGGTGGTGGCAGAGCATTGGTAACAATGAAACATGTCGGACTTAATGTTGCCGCTGATCCTTTATTTACAGTTTCATATACTGGTGTTTCCGGAGGATTAGTAATATTAGTTGCTGATGACCCGGGAATGCATTCTTCTCAAAATGAACAAGATAGCAGACATTACGCGAGAGCATCGAAAATTCCGATGTTGGAACCATCTGATTCACAGGAAGCGTATGATTTTACCAGATTAGCTTTTGAATTATCCGAACAGTTTGATACACCGGTGTTATTACGTACAACAACACGTTTATCACATGGTAAAAGCACTGTAGTTATGAGTCCAGATACAAATCATCAATCAGATACGAAAAAAATTAATGATCCAATGAAATATGTGATGGTACCGGCAAACGCAAAACGCAGACATATTATTGTTGAAGAAAGAACTGTTAATCTGAAAAAATATTTCGAATCATCTGAATTATCAAATATTGAATATCGTGATAAGAAAGTCGGAATAATTACCAGTGGAATATCTTTCCAGTATGTTCGCGATGCAGTACCGGATGCTTCAACTTTAAAATTAGGAGCAGTCTGGCCCTTACCACTTAAAATAATAGCTGAGTTTGCGAAAAATGTTGATACATTATATGTTATTGAAGAATTGGATCCTTTTATTGAAGAACAATTGAACGCAGTAGGAATAAAATGTATTGGAAAAGAACGTTTTCCTGTATGTGGTGAGTTTACTCCTACTATTGTAGCTATAGGAATGGGGTTGGCAAACAATATAGAAACAAAACTTCCATCACTTCCAATCAGACCTCCATCAATGTGCCCGGGATGTCCGCATCGTGGTGTTTTTCGCACTTTAAAAAGAATGAATCTTACTGTCAGTGGAGATATCGGTTGTTACACTTTAGGGGTTATGCCACCATTAATGGCAATGGATAGTTGTGTTTGTATGGGCGCATCAATAGGTGTGGCACATGGTATGGAAAAAGCAGGTGTTGATCCATCCACTGTGGTAGCAGTAATTGGAGATTCAACATTTCTCCATTCCGGTATGACTGGATTATTAGATATGGTTTATAATAATTCAAAGGGAACTTTAATTATTTTAGATAACGGCACGACTGCAATGACTGGCAGACAGGACCATCCGGGAACCGGAAAAAGACTGTCTGGTGAACAGGCGCCTCATATAGATTTATTAGGATTAGTTAAGTCCCTTGGAGTGGTTGATGCAGTTGTTATTGATCCTTATGATATTCCTGCTGTTGAAAAATCACTAAATCATGCATTAAAGCATGAAGGAACATCAGTTATTATAACAAACAGACCGTGCATGTTAATTCCGCACGAAAAATATTCGCAGGTACAGGTAATTCCAGAGAATTGTAAATATTGCGGAGCATGTTTATCCATTGGGTGTCCATCTATCAGTAAGGTTCCAGTTGATCTTAATGGCAAAATTCGTATTCGACCACAGATGGACCAACTATTATGCACTGGTTGCCAGGTTTGTAAAAAAATGTGTAAATTTGACGCTATTGAACCAGTATTGACAGATACTGACACAATAATTTAACAGGAAATAAAATGAATACAACGAATATATTAATAGTTGGGGTGGGGGGGCAAGGAATTGTACTGGCCGGCGATATAATTGGCATGGCAGCACGATTATCCGGATTAGAAGCGAAGGCCTCTGAAGTACATGGCATGTCGCAACGCGGTGGTAGTGTTGTTAGCGAAGTACGTTTCGGGTCATCAGTAAATTCTCCCCTGATTCCTTTACCAGGTGCTGATTTTGTATTAGCATTTGAATTACTTGAAGGATTGCGTGGGATTGAAAGACTTCGTCCAGATGGATTAGCAATTGTCAACAGGCAAGTTATAATTCCGTCATCTGTAACATACGGGAACGCGCAATATCCTGAAGATATAGAAACTGATATTGTTAATGCGGCACCAGGAGCAATAATTGTTGATGCTTTGGACATTGCCAATAAATTGGGAAATTCGCGTACTGTAAATAGCGTTATGATGGGTATATTAGCAGAAAAAGCTAATCTGCCGATAAATTGTTGGGAAGAAGCTATTAAACAATTTGTAAAGCCAAAATTTGTTGAGCTTAATTTAGCCGCATTTAATTGTGGCAGAGAAATATGTAAGTAATTTATAGGGGATTTTATTATGAAATCATCAACCATTTATAACCCTTTATATGAATGTATGAATCGTGACGAAATGCAGAATCTGCAATTTCGGCGCATGAAAGATGTCATATCCAGAGTTTACAATCATGTAGCAGCATTCCGTGTGAAATGCGACAATATGAATGTTACTCCACTTGATTTGAAATCTATTGATGATTTGCAATATTTTCCCTTTACCGTAAAACAGGATTATCGCGATAATTATCCATTTGGGTTGTTCGCAGTTCCTCTTGACGAAGTCATTCGTATTCACTCGTCTTCCGGAACTACCGGGAAACCAACTGTTGTTGGATATACTAAAAATGATATCGATTTATGGTCACAGGTTATGGCGCGTACCATGGGTTGTGCCGGAATAACCAGGAAAGATGTCTTGCAGGTTTGTTATGGATATGGATTATTTACCGGTGGATTAGGTGTACATTATGGTGCCGAAGCGATGGGCGCTACAGTTATTCCAATTAGCGGTGGTAACACAAAACGCCAGGTAATGATTATGGAAGATTTCGGTTCCACAGCATTAGCATCAACACCCAGTTACGCATTACATATGGCCGAAGTTGCTGAAGAAATGGGGATATTAGACAAAATCAAGTTGCGTGTTGGTCTATTTGGTGCTGAACCATGGTCTGAAGGTATGCGCCATGATTTAGAGAAAAAGCTTAATTTAAAAGCGATAGATATATATGGAATGTGTGAATTAATAGGACCGGGTGTATCAAGTGAATGTGAATGTCAATGTGGTATGCATATTTTTGAAGATGTATTTTATCCGGAAATTATTGATCCTGACACATGTAAAGTATTGCCACCAGGTAGTACTGGTGAATTAGTCGTTACCACATTAACGAAAGAAGCAGCACCGGTATTGAGATATCGAACACGAGATATAACTTCGCTTAATTATGAAAAATGCGAATGTGGTCGTACATTAGTCCGGATGGATCGTGTGACCGGCAGATCAGATGATATGTTGATTATTCGTGGCATTAATGTGTTCCCATCACAAATAGAAGATGTGCTAGTAAATATTGAAGGTACTGCACCACATTACCAGATTCATGTTAGACGTGAAGGTGCCATGGATGAGATGGAAGTTTGGGTTGAAGTAACCGAGTCGGTATTAAAAGATGACATTCGCTCACTCGAAACATTATCAAGAAGAATTACTAATGAATTAGCATCTGTTTTAAGTATTACCTGCAGAATAAAATTAGTCGAACCGAAAACAATTGAACGCAGTGAAGGTAAGGCTAAGAGAATAATAGATCATCGCAAAGGTTAAAATACTATTGGGTGGATAAAAATCCACCCAATAAAATTAAAGATCTTTATTGCTGATATAATAGGCAGTGATAGCACCATAATATTCACATGGTATCCCATTAATTTTAAGCAAAAAAATGGGTTGTATAACCACCTGATAATCATCTTTATTTTCTGAATTTCTTAATTTTACAGGTATATCAAAGTTTGTAGTACTTTCAGTCAGTTTAATCGGAACGACTTTTTCTATAGCAATTAATGCCGCACCATTTTCATTTACCGAACTTCTGGTGTCAGATGAATATATAATATTTAACCTTACATTTGAAATTTCAACTTTACCATCTTTTGTTTTAAAAACTTTGCATTTTATTTGGTTTTTCTTGTCATACAACAGTGTTGATTCAGGATTAGTAATATCAATTGATATCGGATATTTTTTTACCAGGTCAATTAATAAAAGATACTCTGCACCTTCTATAATATACCAATTTGCTTTTTGTAAAGGAACCATATTTTTATATACAAGAGAGTATTTAAGAAAGAATAAATATTTTGTTCCAACTTTTAATGATGTTTCCGAATCGCTTACTACGACATCTACTAATGATTTGCATCCACCTTTTAATTGGTCAGCAACTTTAATGCTAATATTTTTAACGGGAGTTTCTGTTCGTAATGGATATGATATAGTTTCCGCAAGAACTTTTCCGGTAAAGATATTATCAGCAGAACCTATTAAGTTCAACTTTTCTGTAGGAGTTAGTGCAAAGGTCATTATACCTGAAAATAGAAAACATAAAAGCAATAAATATTTCATTCGTAATCCTCATTTATCTTTGACACAGTATCAACTGTTTTGTGATTGATAATCAGACAATTTTAATAGAACATAATTCGCCAGCATTAATCCAATAATACCTGGAAGTATACCCATACTTGGCAATATTCGTCTTTTCCTGCCACGTTGGTATGAAAAGTTAGAATTTTCTGCAAAGTCATCAGGATCATATGTTTCTAACCCATGTTCCTGCGAATAGACCGCCACAATGTCAGTAGTTACGCCATGTTTGCGCAGGTTGCGCCTGATAGCCCTTGCTAAAGGACATCCACTTGTTTCCCATAATGACCCGATACGCACTAATGATGGGTCTGTACGCGCAGATGCCCCCATAGACGTTATCACCGGGATTTTCCTTGCGGTGCATTGATATAATAACTCTGTTTTTGGACCAACACTGTCAATTGCGTCAATTACAAAATCGATATCATCTGAAAGCAATTTATCAACAGTGTCGATATGGAAAAAATCTTCGTGCGCGTCAATTATAATATTCGGATTAATATCTTTTGCACGCTTTGATGCGACATCAACTTTAACCATTCCTTCTGTACTTCGCAAGGCTAACAATTGACGGTTAAAGTTTGTAGGGGATACTCTGTCAAAATCAACAATACGTATAAATCCAATTCCGCTTCTCACCAAAGCTTCAAATGCGAAAGAACCCACACCACCTAATCCAAAAAGGGCAATGCGGGCATCTTTCAATTTATTCATTCCGTTTAATCCCAGAACTAATTCTGTTCGTCCAAAATAATTATTCATTTAAATTTTATGGCAATGTAAAAGGAAATGGGAAACTATTAGGCGTTTCTTGGGGTTGTTGTTGTTTTACTGACTGGTTAGGTTTCTCTTCTAATTTAACCTTAATAGCTATATGGTTCCACTTTGATCCATCCCATCGCTTACCATTTAATGTTACAGTATCGCCAACATTTTTCTTTCCGATATATTCACTCAATGCATTTTGTGTTGTTAGTGGAATAGTATCAATACTTGTAAAACAATCGCTTTTCTTAATGCCAGCCTTTGAAGCAGGGCTGTTTTTAATAAAATCACTGATATAAATACCAGAATTAACAGATAGATGATATTGATTCTGCATTTCTGGCGAGATTAATTGATATTGCACACCTATGTAAGGATGTGAAACATGACCTTTGGTACGCAAATCTGTCATTACTGATACGGCACGATCGCTGGGAATAGCAAATCCAATACCTGTTGCTTGTGGTCCATTTCCCTGTCCCAAATAAACAGCAGTATTAATTCCAACTAATTCTCCACGGGAGTTAAGCAATGGACCACCACTATTTCCCGGGTTAATTGATGCATCTGTCTGAATCATACCACGCATTACATTTGACTCATCTACAGGAAGGCTTCTATTAAGTGCACTTACAACACCTACTGAAACGGTATGTTCAAAACCAAATGGGTTACCAATAGCCATAACAGGATCACCAGGTCGAAGGGCAGCAGATTTTCCAAATACAATCGGTTTTAAATCATTTGATGCCTGAATTTTTATTACGGCTAAATCTTCTGATTTATCACCTGCAATGAAAGTTGCTTTATATTGTTTTGAAACAAATTTGTCAGGTGCGTTATTATCTTTCTTTAATACTGTAACAGTGATATTATCTGCATCACCGGCAACATGAAAATTAGTTAAAATATAACCATTTTTATCAACTATTACACCGGTACCCAAACCTTTAACCTGTTGTGGACCACCGCCAAAAAACATAGACATAGGGTCGTTGACTTGTTTCATTGTATTGATATTTACTACTGAATCATTCCATTCATCAGCAATATCAGCAAATGAGTTGCTATTTGTTGAAAAGAAATTAGACTTCGTATTTGTTGTTTGTGGCAAATTCGAAGAAACACTCGGGGAAGGACCAATAAAAGCAGTATTTATTTTATTGTTTTGTATTGCCCACATAGCACCTATAGTACCTATAAAGCCACCAATGATGCCGAAGAATACTGCCAGAAAAACAACTGCGCCTGATGAAGGACCACGTCGTTTTGGGCGTGGATTATAATTTGTTGTTTGTGTATCCATTGAATATTTACCCCTCTACTTGTTTGATTAAATTAGCCATTTCAATAGCTGATACTGCTGCATCCCAACCTTTGTTACCACTTTTAGTACCTGCTCGTTCTACTGCCTGCTCAATGGAATCAGTTGTCAATACTCCGAAAATACATGGAATTCCGGTATCCAGACTAACTGCTGCTATCCCTTTTGAAACTTCACCCGCAACATAATCAAAATGCGGAGTAGAACCACGTATTACAGCACCTAAACATATAATAGCATCATATTTTTTAGATTCTGCCATCTTTTTTACCAGCAGTGGTATCTCATAAGCACCCGGTACATACGCAATATCAACCTGATTATCAATGTCAACACCATGTCGTTTCAAAGCGTCTTCTGCTCCTGATAGTAAACGACCGGTTATAAAATCATTAAATCTACCAACCACTATACCAAATTGCAAACCATCGGCTATTAATTGACCACTATAAATATTTCTCATTTTTTGTCTCCGTTAAACATTTTCTGAATATATTTTACCAATTTCAGCTAAAAATATCACTTGATTTTCATATTAATTTCACTTTTGTCCTAAAATATCTTTTTTATACTGTAAATTTTTGGTATCTTGTTTATGGAGAGGTAAATTAAATGAAACAAAAACGCAAATTACAAAGAATTCTTTTCAGTTTTTTCATACTTATTGTATTAATTGGCTTTGGGTATCCATCCTATGTACAAAATAAGTTTATGTATAGTTATTTTAAAGATTTATTAAATGCTGTTCAACAACAAAATAAATCTACAGTGGAACAATATTATAAAGACACAAAAAATATTCTTCCTGAATATTGGAATCAGATGTTTAAATACAGAATGATGGGATGGAAAATTAACTCTATCAGTGGTCAACCATGGCCATTAGATGATGATTTGGAATACAAAAAAGCTGAAATTTCCTTATTTTATGAATTTAAAGGACAAAAATTACCTAAAAATGGCACAATTGTTAATCATCCTAAATATGGAAAAGTTGTAGAAGTTTCAACTATTTGCAGATTTATTCCGGAAATACATGGTTACAACAAAGGTACAGAAATTTCTTTAATGTTGCCGGGACAAGGTATATCAACAAACTGGTTAGCTCCATATGAAGGGAAATAAATGAATGAGATTCGCATTTATAGGTTGTGAGATTCTTTTTCGTGAGTTTTGTATTGCTGCCGCACGTTCACCAGTAATATTGGATGCTATTTGGTTACCCCAGGGATTACATAATATACCTGATGATTTACGGGCAGGTGTGCAAAATGAAATTGATAAAATTGACGGCCCGGATGTTACCCCCGGCAAATATGATGCGATTTTATTAGGATACGCATTATGTAGTAATGGGGTAGTCGGCTTGCATTCTTATAACGTTCCTCTTATAATACCACGTGCACACGATTGTATTTCAATTCTACTTGGTTCAAAAGAGACATATCAGAATTATTTTGATAGCCATTCTGGAATATATTGGTATAGTAGCGGTTGGATTGAACGCACATTGCAACCTGGTAAAGAACGATATGATATGACATACCAATCCTATATTGATACATATGGTGTAGAAAATGCCGACTATTTAATGGAAGTTGAACAGGGATGGTATAAAGGATACAACTGGGCTACTTATATTGATTGGAATCTGGTTACTGCGGATTCTGATAAGCTATACACAAAAAGATGTGCTGATTTCCTGGGTTGGAATTATGATGAAATCAAAGGTGACCCGCAACTTTTTTATGATTTTGTGGATGGGAAATGGGACGATGATATTTTTCAGATTATTCCAACGGGATCAGTCATTGAGCCTGAATATAACGGGAAAATCATAAAATCATGTTCAGGTTGTTCTAATCATGGGGCTGCTCAATGCCATGAATCAATAATACCCATATCAAACAGGTAATATATGACAAAAATATTAGATTTTCCTCTGGATTTATCTTTGTATGTGATAACAGAAAGTTTTAATGATATAACACCTTTATTAATAGCAGAATCTGCTTATGCTGGAGGTGCTGGAGTTGTTCAGTATCGTCATAAAAATGTATCTACCAAAGAGATGATATTCAATGCCCGCAAAATTGCGGAAATTGCAAAAAAAACAAAAAAAGCATTAATAATTAATGACAGAATCGATATCGCGTTAGCAGTTAAAGCAGAAGGTGTCCATTTAGGACCGGAAGATATGCCAATAAGTATTGCGCGTCGCTTAATGGGACCTATGGCGATTATAGGCGCGTCTGTTAGTACTCTTGAAGAAGCTATAGAAGCAGAATCTGAAGGTGCATCATACATTGGTGTCGGGTGCATGTATGGTACTAACAGTAAAGATGATGCTGGCGAACCCATTGGAATTGAAAGAATTGATGAAATCAGACCCTATATTAAAATTCCAATTGTAGCAATTGGTGGTATTACCATTAATAAAGTTCCGGAATTAATAGAACATGGTGTTAATGGTGTTGCTGTAATCAGTGCAATTACAAGAGCAAAAAATATTAAAACCGCAACACGTGATTTTCTGAAAGTAATAAAATATTGCAAAAAATGAATCTGTATAAAATTGCTTTAATCTCTTTTTTTATCGGTTTATCAGGTGCGGTAATGCCCGGACCATTATTCGCCATAGCAATTCAGCAATCTCTTGTAGTAGGTTGGACTACTGGCTTCTGGTTAATTAATGGACATGCTGTAGGAGAGTTAATATTAATACTTTTAATTAGATACGGTGCTGGAAAATATATTTCTCATCCTATAGCATCAAAAATTATCAGTTTTATTGGTGGTAGCGTATTACTATATTTTGCTTTTGATATGGTGAAATCAATAATATTTGATAATATTGTCATTCAAGCTAATACTCACGACCCGTTATCTATTTGGAGATTAATGTTAGCGGGATTAGTAATTTCAGTGACTAATCCAACCTGGTATATCTGGTGGGGAACTGCCGGAATAGGATTAATAACTGCTCAAATTGATAAAAATGGAGGCAAAGCATGGTCGGCTTTTTTCATTGGTCATATAATTGCAGATTATGCATGGTATTTATTAGTAACAACAATATTATCAATTAGTCGGGTTTTTATAACATCAAATATCCATAAATTAATCATTTTAATATGCGCGATTAGTATCACTGTTATTGGAATTGTGTTTATTATTAAATCTATTAAAATGAAAACTTACTCGAATTATGAGCAAGCATGAATATTTGGAATATATTTACTGAAAAATTACCATCAGATATCATCAGAGATATTCTTTTATTTGCTAATATTGCCGATAGTAACAATGTAAAAATTTATCTTGTCGGTGGTGCAGTAAGAGATCTAATTATTGGAAGAGAAGTAACTGATGCAGATATTATGGTTGATGGTGACGCCATCGAGTTTGCACAAAAAATTGCCGGATATCTGAAATGTAAAATATTAATTCATAAAGCTTTCTTTACTGCAGTTGTATATCTTTCTTCCGGCAGAAAATATGATTTTACTTCTACCAGAAAAGAGTTTTATCCATATAATGGTGCTCTTCCTATTGTTTCTCCAGGAACTATTACAGACGATCTTTACAGAAGAGATTTTACTATAAACGCGATTGCAATGAAATTGAATAATAAATATCCTGGTGATATAATTGATTGTTATAACGGAATTAATGATATATCTAATAAATTAATCAGAGTATTACACGATAACTCTTTTAATTCTGACCCAACAAGAATTTTCAGAGCTATAAGATTTGAAGCTAAATTAGGATTTTCTCTTGATTGTAATACAGAAAAATTAGCCGTTAAATCTATAATAGAAAAAAATATAGATAAAGTTAGCGGAGAAAGGTTATATAATGAATTAAAACATATCTGTAGCAACAGATTAAATGAAAAAGTTATTGACAGAATGCAATCAGTTGATATTTTATCATCAATTTTATCTGGTTGGAAAATTCCAACAGAAATAGATTTTAATAGAATTGAAAATATTATCGAAGAGAATAATGTTATATCTCCGCAATTATTACGAATTACATGGTTAATATCATCAATTGAATCAACAATAGAGATTCATAAAATAGCAGATCGATTGAGAATTGGGAAATATGAGAGAAAACATTTTATTTGTTCAACTGAAATTTTAAAAATTATTGATAAAATAAATTGCGATAACAGTTCTGGCGGTATAGATATAGTGCTTAAATCAAAGCCCATGGATACAATTTTATTAATATCTGAGTTTGATAGAAATAATAAAAATGAGATAAGGAAATATCTGAGAAAATTATTCGGCTTTAAGTTGTTAGTCAATGGTGATGATATACTGAACGAAGGGATACCTGCAGATAAGACAATTAACAGATTAATGAAAGCAGTCCGTTATGCTCAATTAAATGATACTATTAATGATAAAAATGAAGCAATAGAATTAATCCGGCTATTAATGAATAATCACGAATAATTGATTGTTTCTCAATTTAAAAGATAAATAAAAAGACATCCATCAAAATAGATGGATGTCTTTTTAAATTAACCTAATTTACATTTAGTTCAAGGTAAGAAAAAACATCAAAATAGCCAATTCCAAATGGCGGGGTTTTGTCACGCAGAATCTTGCCCATTAATCTATACTTTTTATTAATTCTTGTCTTGTCTGTTAATTCTGTTATTTTAGGGCCTGCAAGCAGATATTCTTCCCCTGCGTCAGCTCGTAAAATTGGAAATCCATTTTTCATCAAAATAGTACCAACGAGTACTGTCATATCTTTTTCTGTATTGATTCCTACAGTTGTTTGTGGAACATTTCCTGGTTGTTTAATAACTGCATTGTTGTCGATTCTTTCAACAGGCATTTTACCACCAGGTTGTGTCAATGGTGGTATAGGTGCCGGTTGATTAATTATACGGCCGGGATTCATATACATACCTACTGGTTTAACAATAAATTCAGCAGGCAATGCGTTTCTTGCAATTATTTTACCTGTCAGAGTATCAATTACCATTATATCATCCTGTTTTACAAAAACAAGCATGTTATCTTTGGATTTAGCATATACATTCTGCTGCATAATTTTTCCATTACCAGCTAAGAAATTATTTCCAATTAATCCTCTCATATCTACAACATTTGGATTGGGCTGAACAATTTTCTTCGCTAAATCAGTCTGTAAATCAATATTCAATGTTTGTGGATTAATTTTAAAAAATGTATCGCCAATAATAAATAACAATGCATCCTGATTCTGAATAATTGTAGCTTGGGCAGTTCTTTTATTGATTTCCTCAGTGTATTTAGCACTGTCTTTATCTTGGCCACCGGCTACATTTGGTGGTTGTTGAATAGTGACCGGTTTAGCTGGCAGTGCTCCAAACAATTCGATTTTTTTCTGAACTGCTAAATTAAAATAATCTAATTTTGCTAAAACGCCTGCTTTATAAATAAAAATGCCTGAATCAGATAATTCAATTAACATTTCAGCCTGATTAAGTTGATTTTCGAGATTCATTTCTCTCCATCTATTCATGTCAAAACCCATACCATTCCATTGTTGTGGCATTTGGATTTGACGACCAGGTTGCATACCAGGATCACCCATCACTACATTGGGATCTGGTTGACACATTGCACCAATTGCAAACAAAAGTAAAATCAGAAAAATCAGTTGTTTCATTTTTATACCTCTTATAAAAATATACGCATAAAATTTATTATTGTTTCATATAGTTAATTAGTTTTATTTTTGCCGAATCTCTTTTTTATTCCTTCAACAAATGTTTCAGCTACTACAATCGGTGTTGAAATTATTCGTTTTATAAATGTTGATGCATCATCTACATGTTTATCAACTGTTCTTTTGGCATCACCGACCTGTTCAACGCCTTCCTGTAATTTTACCACAATTTCCTGAAGACTATTAATTAAAGAAATTGCTTTTTCTGCTAATGGGTCGATTTTCATTCGCATTTCTAAAAGTAATTTTCGCATCTCAACCAGTAACACAGTAAGTGCTATCATCTGTATGATTACAAGTAAACCTAAGATTATTACACTTACGCACAATGGTACCATTAAATTATTTTCCATTTGGATATCTCCTTTCTGTATTAATATTAACTTAATATGTGAAATTTGCAAATAGTCCATATAATTTCCATTGACTTTTTGTGGGGGAAATGCTATTTTAACAATATAACTGGTGGGATAAAATGCGACACAATATATCCTCAGAAGATTCACCATTAGAAAAATTTAATACAAAACAACAAGAACCAGAATTCAGACGTGCAACTCCTGCTAGAGTAAACATATTCGATATGCACAAAACAGAAGATACACCAGGCTGTGCCGCGGCTGGTTGTGTCAGTACTTTAATCGGTGTGGTTTTGTTAGCGTTCGGACAGATGGTTATGGTTGCGAAACTTGGTGGATTTGGATTACCATTAATGATTATAGGAGGGATAATTATAGTTGGAGGACTTGCGTTAGCTGCAGTTCATGGTTCATCATCATTATCCGGCAAATGTCCATATTGTCATACAGAAGTCAAAGGTAACATTCCGGGATTTAACTGTCCATACTGTGAAAAGAGAGTTATCGTTATAGAATCGATGTTTTATAAAGATGATGATGTAAAAAAAGAAGACTTCAGAATAGTACAACGTCCTAAAAACGAAATGATGCCACGTGATTAAATCTTTTTCGTGCCTGAATATACCCTGTATCCGCCACTTCCTTGTCCGACTTGTGTAATATCTTTAAATACTTCTCCCATAACTTTCTTAAAAGTTTCTGCACCTTGCTTTCTTCGCGCAACCAAATAGAACTTTCCATTTATATTCAATTTTTTTGCTGCTTCACGGATTAATTCGAAGACTAATGCATTTCCTGTTCTAATTGGCGGGTTTGTAATTATCATGTCGTAACAGTTGTCCGGGAAAGCGTTAAATCCGGAGCCTTCAGCAATATGTATATTCGTGACATTATTTAATGCCGCATTTTTTATTGATAACTCAATAGCACGCGAATTGGGGTCAGACATAAAGACATTTGCAGAAGGTAACTTTAACGCGGCGATAATTCCAATTACACCATATCCACAACCTAAGTCTAAAATTGATGATGCATTACTGAAATCAATTGCTTTTAATAATTCTATGGTGCCGGGATCAACATGATCCTTAGAAAATACACCATGATGGGTAAAAAAAGTGTATTCCTGCCCCAGAATACGTGATGAAATCTTTGATACCGCAACCATAAACCGTGATTGTTGGTGTGCCACATCCGTAAAGTGTTATATGTGGTTGAGGATTTCCTTGCGGGAACCATGGCTGCATTGGAGTTCCACATCCATAAAGCTGAATATTATCGAACATTCTACCGGGAAATTTGATAGCATCTTCTTTATCTTTTAGGACTTTAAATAAATCATCAAATAATCTAATAAATTTGGATTAATGTTTTTTTACTTTTCATAATATTTTAAAATCTCGTTAATTAAAGTATTAAACATTGTAGTTCTATTTTTATCAATTTCGAAGTGAATTACTTTTTAATCTAATTTCTCAAATAACCTGCAAAAGTTGGGAACTTCTACTTTCGTCAGTGGGTCATGGTCAATGAATAAGGATAAGGCCAATTTGCAGAATTTTGCCTTCAATACTTATGGAATATCATTATTTTCATTCCAAATATTGCTAATTAAATATTATTCTTGAATTTTTCCTTCCAACTCAATTACTAGCCCTGAAGGTAAAATTGGCGCTATCAT
>CAZNLA010000020.1:0-24701 GCA_964573385.1 uncultured bacterium | reverse complement strand
GCAAAAGTTTCATTATCGCCATTTGTGCGAAACACATATTCTGCTGTCCCATCAGAATTATACAAGGTTTTGCAATTGCCTCTATAAAAACTTGAAAATATCATTTCGTAAGTGACTCACGAATCTTAGTTGCCAAATCTTTTATTGAGAACGGCTTTTGAAGAAATTGTATACCTTCATCTAAAATTCCTCGGTGTGCAATTACATTAGCAGTATATCCCGACATAAATATTTTCTTCATATTTGGATATAATTCAAGCAAATAGTTTGCTAAATCGCGTCCGTTCATTTCCGGCATTACCACATCAGTCAATAATAAATGAACTTCACCTTTGTGTTCTTTTACTAAATGAATAGCCTCATTGGGGGTATTTGCAGGTAAGACATTATACCCAAGTTTATTCAGCATCATTGTAGTTAATTCCAGAAAAAATGACTCATCTTCAACTAATAAAATAGTTTCTTTTCCGGATTGAATTAGCGTTTCATTATTTTCTGTTAATAAAGCATCGTCTTCACCACTGTGGCGGGGAAGATAAATCATAAATGTTGTTCCTTGCGCCGATTCACTGTAGACATTAATAAAGCCGTTATTCTGTTTTACAGCACCATAAACGGTGGATAATCCGAGACCTGTTCCTTTGCCAATATCTTTGGTTGTAAAAAATGGTTCAAAAATTTGTTGCAACATATCTTTGTCTATACCACAACCATCGTCACTAACAGCAAGGTATATATAATCACCCGGTAAAATACCAATATGGGATGAACAATAATCCTCATCAAATGTTATATTTTTTGTTTCAATAGTTATTCTGCCGACACCAGAAATAGCATCACGGGAGTTAACACATAAATTGGCAAGAATTTGGTCCATTTGTGATGGGTCTATTTTAATAGGCCACAAGTTTGATCCCGGCATCCATGTGATATTAATATCTTCACCGATAAGCCTTTGTAGCATCTTCAACATTCCTGCTACTGTTTCATTAATATCCAACACTTTTGGTGTAACTGTCTGCCTGCGGGCAAACGCCAATAATTGGCGGGTTAAATCTACTGAACGTTCCGCCGCCTTACTGATAGTTTCCAGATTTGAATATATGGGATTTTCAGCGGATAATTGCTCCATTGCCATTTGAGAATATCCAAGAATAACACCAAGCATATTATTAAAATCATGAGCAATACCACCGGCCAAACGACCTACCGATTCCATTTTCTGAGACTGTTGAAGGCTCATCTCTAATTTAGCTCTTTCTCTCTCCTGACGTTTACGTTCAGTTATATCCCGTGAAATACCTACTGTTCCTACCACTTCACCTGAGTCATTATAAACAGGCAATTTAATGGTATCTAACAGTATCTGATTGTCGTTTATATCCACCAGTGGTTCTTCTACATGTTTCTTTTGACGGGATTCAATAACAATTCTGTCGTCATTAACATAATGTTCAGCCAATTCTTTAGACCAAAGTTCAAAATCTGATTTTCCTATCAACTGATTAGGAGTTAATCCTGCCGTCTTTGCGAAAGGTTCATTTACTATAAGATATTTGCTTTCAATATCTTTTAACCAGGCAATATCAGGGATTGTATCAAGTATAGCTTTCATATTTCGCTGGCTTACTTTCAACTCTTCCTGCATAGCTTTTATTTCAAGATTCGCGTAACCCATTTCAGAAATTAATACTGCTATTCCGGATAAAAAAGCAGTAATATCTCTCACCTTCTCCTCTGGTATAACAGGAATTTCCTTCAAGGCATCAAGATATTCTTTCTCATCAAAACCATAATTCCTGGCTTGCTGTTTAAAATATTCTAAATCCGGTTCTTTCAGAAATAGTTGCCCGGTAGCAAGACTGGCGATATGTTTTCCCTTAATAATAATAGGGGTTGCGCAATCAACCAGACCATTTTCACACGCTTCAACTATCAGTTCTCCGGGGGTGGATAAATTATTTAAAAGATGCTGGTTGCTTTTTAAACATATTTCCGCTGCTTTAGGACAAGAGCGATGAAATTTGGTGCATATATCCCGCCACTCTACTGCGATGAGAATGTTCATATCAGGATGGTCAAGAAATCCAATCGTAAATCCACCACTGGCTTTGCTGAACATTTCGAAAATATGACGAAGTTTATTCAAATCAACCAGGTCTCTGATTGAATATTTACCATCTACTAAATGGGGGTTTTCTTCTTGCATTTTAATACCTATCCTTCAAAAAGAAATTTTCAATTACTTATAACATTAATAACAGGCTCTCAACAATAAATTAATCTTATGCTTAACATTATACACTGCATTTCATAAAAACGACAACTAAAATATTACCATTCTCATTTCATGCTACTAATAATGAAAAAAATCGCTTTCCAGAAGAAAAATATAAAAATGGACACTTAATCAGAATCATTAATCCGTAACTTACATTGTTTATGTAGTGTTGAACGAAAATTACGATGGATTATATCGTCACTAACGTACAGAACCTGCGGCAATGGTTGTAAACGGACCTGCTATAGTTGCTGCCTTCAAAGCACTTTCGGTACGTTCAAACAGAACTGTCTCATTTACGCCATCCAAAGGATAAACAGAATAACCGGCAAAAGCCACAACTCCCGCATCGCTATTACTAAAACTATTTTTTATATTATCACAAATTCTGTTGCTTAATACTTTTGCTTCCAGTCCGGTATGTGGTAATAACAGGCAAAACTTCCCTTCGCCTAAATGTCCGACAATATCAACACCGCGCACTGATGATTTTAACAGATTCGAAATAACATTATATATTTCCTGGTGACTATTTTTCATAACTAAGAACTCTACTTTAACAATCAGTAAAGCAAAATTCATCAGGTATCTCTGACTGCGTAACACTTCTTCTGCTATTCGCGCCCGCATGTATCCGCCGGCATACAGATGGGTAAATGGTTCATATATCATTCCAGAACTTTCAATGTGAACTTCATTCACCGATATATCCATCATTGATGCTGCTTCACGCAACTGTTCATCATCCAGATAAGCACGTATTTTACCGACTGACCTGCGCAGGATATAAGAAACGTAATTTACCGTGACATTTATTCTGCCTGCTATTTCTATCTGAGTATAACCACCGAAATAATACAATCTGACAATTTTCTGTTCAACTTCTTTCAAATGCTCAATTGCTTCTTCTAACTGCAACCGGTCTTCCATCGGCAACGCGTCCGGGTCTGCCCAAACCTCAGAAATATTATTCTTTTCCAAAGCATTTTGTTGGTTATCATCGCCATCCACAGACACGCTTAAAGACATCACATGGTTTAAATCCTGGGCAGACAACACTGAATGCACTGTTTCAAGCGATTGCCCTATTGCTTCAGCAATTTCATTTTCTGTTATTTCTCTTTCTTCTTGCTGTGACAACTTTTCTTTAGCTTTATTAATTTTTGAATTTATTTCCTGTATCCATGCGGGTTGCCGTATAAGCCTGCCGCGATCGCGTAAATAATGTTGTATTTGGCTGGTAATCAGATGAATTGCGTATGTAGAAAACTTCACTTCGCGGTCAGGGTTATATAAATTAACCGCATTTAAAAGACCTATCGCGCCTTCCTGTATTAAATCTTCCTGAGATTCGCCAATACCATTGAATCGACGCGCGACAGAGTTTACTAAATGAAGATGGGCGTTGACTAATTTATCACGCAGAGTTTGTTGACGGGTATTTTGGTAAATACGAAACAACGGTAAAAACTCATCGTTATAATAACTTTTACCAGAATTATCAGTATCAATTACTTCTTCTTCAATTATACCGGTTTCATCAAGCATATCATCCATATTTATTTCACGCTATCTATCAGGGTATAAATCGGTGATATAACTGATACAGCAATAAAGCCAACCAATACACCAAGAAAAGCAATCATCATCGGTTCAATCAGGGAAGCAATACCTTTTAAAGTAGATTCAACTTCCGCGTCATAGAAATCAGATACTTTTATCAACATCTGGTCTAACCGACCTGTTTCCTCGCCAATGGCAATCATTTGCGTAACCATTAATGGAAATAACTTACTGCCATGTAATGGATCGCTGATTTTTTCACCTTCCTTAACACTCAATCTGGCGCGTTCAATAATTTGTGAAATTGCCAGATTACCTGCGGTGTCAGTGGTAATTTCCAAAGCGCGCAAAATTGGCACACCGGAAGCTATTAAGGTACCAAATGTCCGTGAAAACCGCGAAATCGCCAACTTTAAAATAATATCACCAAATACCGGGAACTTTAATTTTAAATTATCCAAATACATTGCCCCGGATTGTGTGCGACCATATAAATAAACACCAGTAATCAAACCACCGATGGTAAGTAATACCAGGTACCAGTAATCGCGGGTTGCAACAGCAAAATCCAGCATAAATTTTGTACTGGGTGGCATATTGGTGATGCCCATATTTGTAAAAATTTCTTTAAACTGTGGCAAAACGTACCACATTAATACCATTAAAATTACTATCGCGAAAGAACCGACAACTATTGGATACATCATGGCAGATTTTACTTTCTGTTTAATATCCATGTCATTTTCCAGGAAAGTGGAAAGACGGTCCAATACATTATCCAGAATACCACCAGCTTCGGCGGAACGAATCATATTTACGTATAATTTATTAAAAACGCGCGGATGTTTTCCCAATGCATCTGTCAGGCTAGCGCCACCATTAACATCGCGTCTGATATTTGCTAAAGCTTCTGCCAATGCCGGGTCTTTAGTCTGCCTTTGAAGAATATCCAAACATTTTAATACACTTAGACCAGCGTCAATCATTGTAGAAAATTGACGACTGAAAACCACCAACTCTTTCGGTTTTACGCGAGTAAACATCTTAAAAAAGTCAGTAGCACCCGTTTTTGACACATTAACTTCGACTATATCAGAAACATAATAATGTTGTTCTGACAACTTATCACGTACGGAAGTCACATTTTCTGATTCTAATGTCCCGCTTACCGGACGTCCGCTCTGATCTATAGCACTGTATTTAAAAGTGGGCATATATACCCAACCTCCGGCGCAATTAACTGTAATTGTAACCAGTAAAACTATACCACATTAAATATTATTTTACTACCAGTTAAAAAATGAATTAAATTTAATATTCTCAAACTATAAATTTTAAATCACTAAAAAAAAACAACAACAAACTCCACAATTTTCACAGGTTTCCACTCTTCACTCTTCACTCTTCACTCTTCACTCTTCACTCTTCACTCTTCACTCTTCTACAACCTTGCTCCCATACTTTTCAATTTTTCGCGAACCTTTACACCATCCAACTGATATGGCAAGCAATCATTTTGTATGCTAATTGCAGCACCAACACCGGCAGCCTGGCCGATTGATACTGCCGGAGGCATCACCCGGAATGAACTATGTAACGCGTGGTCACCGCTGATAGGACGGCCACCGATTAATAAGTTAGTGCAATATTTTGCCACCAGGCAACCGAAAGGTATCTCGTACCATTCATTTTCCGGCATATGCACCAATTCTGTTCCTTTTCCGTCCGGGTTGTGAATGTCTATAGGGTAGCGCACCCGGGCAATTGCATCATCAAACTTTTCGCGATTTATAAAAGTATCACGGGTTATATACGCGTGGCCAATTACACGCCGGGTTTCTCTTATCCCTATGTGATGCGCGATGCTGAATATCTCGGCATTTTCAAAACCGGCTACCCGTGCGCGTAAAAACTTCAAATATTCCCTTACTTGTCGGCGGGCAATTATCTCCGCGTCAGAAAGCGATTCGCCATTAGTGCCATCATGCCTGATAACGCGGGTGGTGTTAAAATGAATAGTATCTTTATCAAACCATCTGAACAATAATACATTTTCCCGCGGGCAATCTATTATGCCTTCTGCTTTCGCTTCATCATATAACCTGTTAATTTCATTATGTGGTGGCATAATTTCCTGATTCACATGGGTTAATTTAAAACATAATGTCATGGGTTGGCAATATCCACTGGGTCCACCCATTTCAAACTGACATCCTGCCCGTGCCGCCAGGTCCGCATCACCGGTACAATCAATAAATATTTTCGCTGATGCTGCTGTAAGTCCGGTTTTTGAATGTAAAATGACCGCGGATATTTTGTCACCATCCATTATGGTATCAACTAAATTATGATGATATAACAATCGCACACCGGCCTCAAGACATAAATCCTCTGCTGCCAGCATCGCTAAATCTTTAGATACCCACATCTTATGCTGACTGCCTTCAGCACGATATGACATCATTTTATCCTGCCATTCAGTATAAACAGGTTTATCCAGTGGTTCACCACCTACATGGTTTGTCATAAACGGATGAATTTCACCGGCAGAAGCCATTCCACCCAGAAATCCGAATCTTTCAATCAATAATACATCCGCGCCGGCACGGGCAGCCATAACCGCCGCGCCTAACCCACCCGGGCCACCACCTATTACTATTACATCAGCAGAATGTATTATAGGAATTGAACAATGATAATCAAAACTCTGCATTTTTATTTCCTGTAATTAAAATTTTATATCTTTTACTAAATCATCACCTTTAAGGTATGACTCACGGGTATTTTTACTGAAATATTTTTGATATTTTCCATCAAGATAAACATAATATGTCAGTGTAAATGGTCGCGGTTTAATTATATTGTCGTTTATATCTGCCTTTTGGCTATACGTGCAAACTTCAAAACCTGCAAATTGTTTTAACAAATCATCTACCAGCCAACCACCACGATCTGCCCGTTGCAGCACAATAGCCCCGATTTGATTTACAGCAAATTTTTCATCTGTTGACAGAATATATAAAATTTCATCATGAACAATGGATTTAAGATCACCAGATCGCAGCATCAAATAGATTTCCAGTTTACCATCCGCATTCAAATCACGTATGCCAAAATATTGGGTAGGTATAATTCCACCATCATTTAAATCACCCATCAAGCTACGCCATCTGCAGGTGCCATCCGTTTGTTTTTCGTCAAATTTTACTTCCTGCAACAGAATAGCTTTCATTTTAGGCATTACACCTTCAATTCTGAATATTTTAAGTATCGGAAACTGTTTATCATTTTCTGTTTTCGGAACCGCGATAACAACTGTTTCTGAACTGCCATCATCATTAATGTCCGCTGTCCATGCCTCTGCAACCCGATAATCAGCAGGTATCTCCGGGGTAAACAGCTTAATTGACTGGTGTGTCTGCGATACGTCAACAGACTGACGGCTTGCCGGGGTTGCAGGTATCACTACCCGGAATCCAACATCTGCAATTTTATCAATTGGTGATTTACGCCATCGGCAAAAAACTTCATAAGTATTACCGGATGGCATCCACGAACCACCGCGAATTGCTCTTCTTTCACCGGCTAAACCAACCGGATTGCTCCATTTCACATAGTCATTACGGTCCAGCCAATCCAAACACCACTCGGCAACATTTCCCGCCATATCCATTACGCCATAGGGACTGGCACCGCCCGGGTAACTGCCTACCGGCATTGTTCTGCTTCTGTCCGGTGCATCATTTGAAACATTCAAACGACCCGGTTCATACCTGTCACCCCATGGGTACGCGCGTCCGTCCAATCCTCTGGCAGCTTTCTCCCATTCACTTTCGGTCGGTAATCGGCCATGAATCCAGTCTGCATATGCCATAGCGTCAAACCAGCTAACCATAGAAATTGGATGGTCATTTTTCCAACCACGTTTTGACGTTACAACTGAAGTCGTCTTGCCTTTTGCATCTTTCATTACCGCGGTGGTGTATCCAATAATCGGTGGGGCGGGCATTGCTCTCTTCATCGCGGTACAAAACTTCTGGTATTGCCCTGTTGTAATTTCATATTTACTTATCCAAAAACCATCGGTGTATACATTATGTGCAGGCAAACTTGAATATGGTGTTATTTCAGTCATTACGGAAGGATCGTTTGCCATGGCCACAGGTTTATTTCTATGCAAATATCCCACAGCACCGGATGTTTCACCAATAACATATGAACCGGCGGGAACCCACAATAATTCACTGCCATCAATAGGGTTAAGCCATACCATATCAAAAATTAATGGTTCTGCCGCTCCTTCTCTCATAACTGTCAGTTTTTGACGTTCTTCATCTTTTTTAATAGTCATACCCAACGCCTGAGAAACATCACGAATGGGTAAATAGATTTGATTCCCTTTATAATTGAACGCTGGTTGTGTGAAGTTGAAAGGCACACTATTTAAAGATGCTTTTTCTTTACCTACAGTAAATGTCAACTCCATTTTACCGTTGTTAATTGTAACGGCTTTAGTTGCATCATCATATTTCTTTTCTGTACCCAGCCATTCTAATAAAACACGCATGGGAACAAATGAAGTTTCATTAATCCACAATGCTTCATTACGAGCAGCAAAAACAGATATCGTGGACAGGATGACAAACAACATTACTAACTTCTTCATATCAATTATCCTTTTTATGTATTGGAAATACTTACATATTAGATACTACAACTATGGTTAAGTTCCTGCAAGTAGTTTAAAATTGCAATTATTCATATTTATTAATAATTGCAATAAAATCACCATAATAATCACCATGAAGGTAATATTTAAGATTTGTAGAAATTAACAAGTGTAATAAAGACAATTGCAAAACCTGACTGATTTGTAGGGAATGCCGTCCTCGGCATTCCGTTAATAGAGAGTTTCTATTTCAAAGAGGAATGCCGGGGACGGCATTCCGTACAAAAAAATAGAAATAATTGGTTTTTGCAAAAGCCTGCATAAATAATAAAATCACAAGGGGTTTGGTGCATGTTTCGTTTTTTTGCCAGTGTGTCACCACTTGGCATTGATTTAGGTACTTCCAGCATTCTGGTATATCATCAGGGTAGAGTGGTTATGTGCGAACCTGCGGTGGTGGCCGTAAACCGTAACGATAATAAAATAACTGCTATTGGCGATGAAGCGAAACAAATGTTGGGACGAACCCCCGGAAATATCCGCGCTATCAGTCCATTAAACGAAGGCGTCATTTCAAATTATTCGGCGGCGGTCGGTTTATTACGGCGTATTATTAACTCTACCTGTGGCAAAGGCAGAATGGTGCATCCAAACATGGCGCTAATATTACCATGCTGTGCCACCGGAGTAGAAAAAAGGGCAGTATTGGATATGGCACACGATGCCGGAGCAGGTCGCGCTTTTCCCATTTACACACCGGTTGCAGCAGCAATTGGCGCAGGTTTGCAGGTATCACAGCCGAAAGGCCATCTGGTTGTTGATATTGGCGGTGGTATAACTGATATCGGCGTTGTTTCTCTGGGTGGCATGGTAACCTCGTCATCAGCACGCGTCGGTGGCATGCATTTTAACGACTTTATCTCACGCTATTTGCGCCGCGAATATAATCTGGTTATAAACGATGGACTGGCGGAAGAGATAAAATTGAAAATAGGCACTGCGGACCAGTGGTTTGAAGGTGATGAAATGATGGAAGTACGCGGGCGTGACCTGGTAAATGGTATGCCGCGTACAGTTAAAATGCGGGCAGGTGAGGTGCGCGAAGCAATATTGGAACCGTTGTCATTAATCGCGGAGAAAATATGTGGCGTTCTGGAAGAAACTCCGCCAGAATTAGCCGCGGATATTATGGAAAATGGCATCACTCTTACCGGAGGTGGGTCACTGCTACGTGGAATTGACGTCTTCATTACCCGCAGAACAGGCATAAAATCTACCATCGCGACTGACCCAATTAGTTGCGCGGTAATTGGTGCCGGCAAATATATAGAATCCGTAAAGAAAACAGAAGATGAAGTGGATGAACTGACGGGAAGTTAAAATCAGTTTTCGGTTTTTAGTTTTCAGCATTCAGTGTTAGGCTGTTAATAACCAACTCCATACAAAAAAAGGCAAGACTTTTACAAAGTTCACTGAGCCTGTCGAAGTGACCATTCTGAAAACTGAAAACTGAACAGGCTCTTGCAAAACCCAATAATATCTATTTTTTCTGTACGGAATGCCGTCCTCGGCATTCCTCTTTGAGATAGAAACTCTCTATTAACGGAATGCCGGGGACGGCATTCCCTACAATTCAGACAGGTTATGCAAAAGCCTCTGAAAACTATTAATATTTCAACATCATTACGGCTTAAGCTATCTGTTATACACTACCTACTTTTCTGGTATAATTAATTCGTAAAGAGGTGATTTATGGATATTATTGCCATTCTGGCAACTATAATATTATTTGGTTTGATAGTTTTGGTACATGAAGGCGGACATTTTATGGCTGCCCGTGCTACCGGAATGGGTGTATTTGAATTTTCAATTGGTTTTGGACCCGCCATAGCACAGTGGAAAAAGAACAATGTTTTATATGCAATCCGCATCATCCCATTAGGTGGTTATGTACGCATCGCCGGGGTATCACTGGATGATGATGAAGACGCGGACCGACCGGATGGTTTTGATAAAAAAAATGTATTCGCCCGGGTATTTGTGCTGGTTGCCGGTGTAGTAATGAATGTAATTCTGGCACTATTTGTCTATATAATTATCGGATGTTTCATTGGAAAACCAATTCCTGCGTCCCCGGTAATAGTTAAAAAAATGGCTCCTGATATGCCGGCGATAAAATCAGGTTTACAAATTGGCGATGTAATTGAAAGCGTAAACGGCAAACCTGCAGTGAATACCCAAATCGTTTCGAAACTGATAAAAGATGGCACCGGACCTGTTGCATTAATAATTACCCATGAAGGTGTAAAGAAAAATCTAACCATTACTCCGGACGAAAGGTCAGTACCATCATTTGAGGATAGCAAAAAAACAGTTAAAATACGGTTAATCGGTATTGAAATGAATAGCGCTTTTGAAAAGATTCCGGTTGCCGAAGCAATATCATCCGGCTTTGAAAATACCTGGGGCACACTGCAATTAGGGTATTACAATATAATTTATATCTTCAGTGGTCGCGCAAAGTTCAAAGAAGTTGGTGGGCCGGTGATGGTTATATCAGAATCATATAAAGCATCACGCGAGATAAATAACGGTAAAGAAGGAATTGCATCGTATCTGTATACCATGGCGCTATTCTCCACCCTTATAGGTATGTTTAATTTATTGCCTTTACCAGTTGTGGACGGTGGGCGTATTGTTATAGAAATTTTTAAATCGTTATATCGCAAACCGGTAGATAAACATAAAGAAGCGATGGTACATATCGTTGGATTCTTTATATTATTGGCAATTATGGCCGTGATAACATTTAAAGATATATTTTTCCTGTCAACAGGTAAAATGCCGTGAGTAGCGCTACATATCCCTTACCGCGACGACGCACCCGGCAGGTACGGGTAGGAAATATATTAATAGGTGGTAACGCGACAATCACCGTACAATCGATGACGAAAGTTGCCACCAGCAATGTTGATGCGGTAATAGCGCAAATTGACGAAGTGCAGGCGGTGGGATGCGATATAATTCGTCTGGGAATACCAGATGAAAATGCGGCATTAGCACTGAGTGAAATAAAGAAAAGATCACGACTACCAATAGTTGCAGATATCCATTTTGACCATGAATTAGCATTGATAGCAATTGATGCCGGTGTGGATAAATTGCGTTTGAACCCGGGTAACATAACCAAACAGGTTTATGTTAAAGAAATTGTAAATGCCGCCATTGTGGCAAAAATCCCCATCAGAATTGGCGTTAACAACGGATCAATACCACATCAATTACGCGATAAATATCCTTTTACAAACGATGGTAATGCGGACGCGTTAGTTGAATGCGCTTTAAGCCATATAACCATATTGGAAGAACTGGGGTTTCAGGATATTGTCGTCTCATTAAAGGCATCCGACGTCGTTACCACCGTATTGGCATATCGTAAAATGGCAGAGATTCGCGATTACCCACTGCATATTGGAATAACCGAAGCGGGGGTTCCACCCACAGGTTTAATACGGTCAGCAGTAGGTATAGGGCAACTTTTGGCGGATGGTATAGGAGATACATTGCGGGTTTCACTGACCGGCGCACCTGTAACCGAAGTTGAGGCAGGTTGGTCAATATTGCAATCACTTAATATGCGACCGGGTGGCATAATTATCACATCATGCCCCACCTGCGCGAGGTGTGATGTTAACCTGGAAAAAATCACCAATGAATTAACCAAAAAAACACAAGAGATAAGCAGAAAACTTCGCGTTGCCGGCAAATCCCTGCATGTGGCAGTTATGGGCTGCGAGGTAAATGGCCCGGGAGAAGCACGGGACGCCGATATAGGAATTGCTGGTGGCATGCACAGTGGTTTGCTGATGAAAAATGGCGAAGTAATAAACCGGATTAAAGAAGCAGATTTTGTATCAAGGTTATTAGCTGAAATAGAAAATTATACTTGGAAGTGAAAAAATATTAAAATATATACTTTCTGTCGGTTGAAATCATACGAAATCGGTTGCAATCGGTTCTATTACCGGTGATAACAATTTCTGAAACCTTTATAAAATATTCTTATCGTGAAAAATATTCCCTACTAAAATTCAGATAATTGACAGTCACATTAGTGAAAGATATGATGTGTCAGAATTAAATTACAATTTATTTATAGAGGTGCATTATGAATGTTATATCGTTTGATAGTCGGGTAAAAGGCGCGTTATCCGGTGCTGCCATTGGTGCCGGTTTGGGTTTTGCCCGCAAGGTTAATCCTTCGCAATTTGACATAAAAAACCCGACAGATGTACTGAATCTTATATTGACGCCAATAGAAACAACCGATGAGACCGCAGGGAGAGTAGATACCAGAATTTTTACCCCTTTTATAAATCTGGGGGTACAGGCATATCTCGCTAAAGGTGGCCGGGTAGTGCCGGAAGATTTTGCCGCGTTATTGCGTGATGATGTTGCCATTGCCGGGCCGATGTTTGGCTGGGATGCTATACATTCGACCCAGGAAGTGCTGAAAGAAGGCATGCAACCGCGTATAAGTGGTTTGGGGTGTCCGCCTAGTGGGTTGATATGCGCGGCAATGCCCGCCGTCGGTATTTACCATTTCAACGACCCGGAATACGCCTACCTTGACGGTGTAGAATTAGCATCCACAGCACAACCGCGTCTGGGTGCAGACTGGGCCGGGTTGTGTGCCGCAGCAATCGCCTGCGCTTTTGCCGGAAAACCTGATGATATTGCCGACACAGTACAGCAGTTAGCATTAAAGTATAATAAACAGATATTTTATCAGAATAATCAGGTTATCAACCCGGCAAAATGGATGGGTGGAAATAAGGAAAACTTCGTCAATTGGTGGGTGAATGATGCCGGCCATGGTACCAGCAGAAAAGAAGAAAGTTGGCCCGCATTTAACCCGATTAAATATGTTTTGCCATTGCTTTATAATTATTCAACTGATGCCAGAAAATTTTTCAACCTGTTAATAACGCCACATTGCGCGTCATGGTATGACGGCATGTTGGGTGGCCATGTTGTATCCGCAGTTGTTGGCGGTGCCATATTGGGGGCATTACACGGTGAAGAAATATTCCCGGTAGAATGGCGCAACTGGGCAGAACCTATCGCCACGCCATGGTACCCGATACAAAATGTAGTACAAAAGCGTTTGCAAAAAGAAAAGATTATCATTAAATCAACCCATGAAATGATGAATAGTAAAATTGGCGATATTCCGCAATTACAGGAAAAAGTTTATGGTTGCATACTGGCAGGCGCAATCGGCAATGCCATGGGTTCACCGGTAGAAGGCAAACTTTACCATGAAATTGACAATGAACACCCAAATGGGATAACCGGCATTCTTGAACCGCATCGTTTAGAAAGTGAAGACGATAACCAGATGGCCATGTTGCTGACAGAAACCTACATCGACCGCAAAGGTTTGCCGGTGATGGCAAGGCATTTTGGCGATACATGGAAAGAACGGCTAAATCGCGACCATTTTTTCATTATGTGCATGGGGAACGCCTACGATATGATTAGCGATGGTTGGGATGCGCGCATCACCGGTCATTGGAGCCAGGTTACCGGTTCTACCGTAATGTGCCTGGAACCCGTTGGCGTTTACCACATGGCAGACCCGGAATACGCGGCCATTGACGCCACCGCGGTTGCGTATATGTATCAACGCGGGTTAGACATGGTATCCGCGGCAATGATGGCGGCCACCGTGGCAGAAGCACTGCAACCAGGCGCATCTGTGGATAGTATACTTCAGGCGGCTTTAAATGCCGCACCCAAAACCCCACTGCATACCTTTGACACCCGGGCATTTAAAACCGCTTACGATTATATCGCCACCTGCCTGGAAATTGCGGATAAATACGATGATGTATTAAAAGTACGTGCTGAACTGTATGACAAATGCCTTTTATACCACATGATTGACCCGTTGGAATTATGGGGATTTGCCTTGGCAATGTTTAAAATAGCCAAAGGCGATGTCCGCTTATCCGCTATCGGTGGTACAAATATCGGCCGCGACAGCGACACCATCGCCGGACGTGCCGCCATGCTTGCCGGCACATTAAAAGGCGCATCCAACGTCCCGGAAGAATGGAAACAACTATTTAAACCAGCATCACTGGAAAAAATAAAATGCAACGCCGGCCGTTTCACCGAATTAATCTGCGATAAAAACTTTAAAAGAATGTCAAAACGCCAGACAGGATTGTTGTAGAAAATTAAAAATTAAAAATGCAAAATTAAAAATTAATTGTCATTTGATAAATGCTTGATTAAAGGATAGCCTGATTTATATTTAAGAAAATCCTTTAATCAAGTAAATAATGGTACAGACGATTTCCTATTATTCCTATGTCAAAATTTCCACTCTTCACTCTTCAAACTTCAATCTTCTTTATCTATCGATATTTGTCTTTATACAAACCTATGTCAGCAACGGGTATGGGTTTAAATCCAATCGCATTAATAATTGCGGCATCTGGTTTTAGGGTAAAATCGTTATTATTAACATCAACAAATCCCGGGTCAAGGCCAAATTCCACATTGCCTGAAATTTCAAAGTTTTTACCAATAGCAGGCCCGCATTTATAAAATATATTTCTTAACGCGCTATTTATACCATTATTGTCTGTCATAGTTGCTATCGCCGGATAACGTGACAAATATAATGGTGTGGCATAAAAATCCTGCGGTGCGGTGTTATGTGCCACCTGTTGCCACTTGATATATTTGGGATACCATTTTCCGGTTATTCCTTTATTACATTCGACAAATATATTATTATCTATTAAATTGTCACGACCGGTATTAATATGTACCGCGCCGAACAAACCGTTTGAACTGCGATAAAATATATTGCTGTAGACCTGCATACCACTTATGCATTCATCAAATCTTATTGCTCCCTGACCATTAACCGTCTGCTCACTTCCTGTTTTCATGTTGTTAAAAAACTTATTGTAACGAAAAATTGTGCCACGAAATGTTGGGTTGCTGGAGGTATCCATACACGCCTGGTCATCTGATTCCTGCACCGCGTTGTGAATATAATTATATTCAACAATATGGTCATTTCCCATTACTTTTATTACACTGCTTGGACAATTGTATAATTCATTAAATGCAATATGGTTCCCCACCCCTTCCATACGTATTGCCGGGGTATATGTACGGTCAATTCGGCCAAAATCATAAAATCGACAATTTTCGACAAAATGTTCGCCTGGTGTTAACGTTTCGCGGTTACCGCCAATCACTTCTGTCGCGCGTCTCCCCATGGTATAAAGATCACTACTTAAAATACCACATTTTTTGCCGCCATTAATAATAATACCATCGCCGGCGAATCGTTTTACCGTTACCCCTGCCACAAGACAATTTTCGCAATCTTTTATGGTAATACCGTTGTATCGCGCCAAATCAAAGGTTATTCCTTCTATTCTGACATCAGATACTTTATTCATGCTAATCATGGGTTCAGACAACTGCCCTATTTCAATAGTCGCGGTTGTCGGATCAGAAGGTGGCCAGAAATAAAGTATGCCATTTGCACGGTCAAGATACCATTCACCCGGCGTGTCAATCTCTTCCGGAATATTAAAGGCATAATAAATTATCCCCTCTTTCTCGCTCATGCCGGCACCACCATAATTATATGACTGGTCGGTGGTTAATGTTTTTGCCACAGTATCTATTTTGCTGACTTTTATTGTCGAGTCTGCCCATAAATATTTAAAATAACCAAATAACCATAAATCATCCGCGTTTACCCAACGTTCATGACGGGGGGAATCATACTGTATTACAGATGGATTACCACCTTTTTCACCGGGATTAATTAGTTTCAATGGTTTAACAAATCCTTTGTTTGGCCACCTTGCCAATGTCATAGGTGTGCCATTAAAATACAGTTCCAGGGTTGGTGGTGACGGTGGTTGACCAAATCCACGCACCTTCAATGCGCCATAATCGGCTATTCCCAATGCCTTTAAATCACATTGGTAAATCTTACCGCGGGATTCTTCCGGCAAACGTGATAACATCTTTTTGTCATCTACCATTTTGAATCCAGTTAATTTGTCACCACCATAAAATGTTACTGTGCCACTTTTCTCTGCACGGTATATTATCGGCGATTCCACTGTACCACTATCTTTTTCGGTCAATAATAATGTATTAACAACAGAATATTCACCCGGTTTTATTGTAATTGCCACCCCACCCGGCGGAACTTTTTTTGCTTTTAAACTACGCACTGCATCTCGGGCTTTTTCCATAGATTTAAATGGTTTTTCCCTGCTGCCAGGGTTTGCATCACTGCCATCAACTGCTACAAAATATTCAATAGCAGGATTAACAACTGTTATTTTCTGGTGTAAAGCATTGGGATCGCGTGCCGGTAATCCATTTAAAACGCGTTTAATCTCTTTTATAGTTTCACTGGCCTCATACCTGTGGATATCAGGATATTGGGCATTTGCTTTTATTTTCTCATATTCAATAATCGCTTTATCATTTTTATTTTGCAACTGATAAATTTTAGCTATCCGCAATTGCGCGTAACTTTTTTGCAAAGCCGATAAATCGCTATTAATTATACTTTCACATTGAACTTTTATCGCATCTAATCTCGTATTTATTTTCGGAGTATCAGCAAATAACAATGAAAGTAAAAATAACGATATCAAAGAGTAATATCGAAAATTATGAAATCGAAAATCATTTTTTATATATTTATAAACCATAGTTACCTTCCTGTTTTTATTATAGTAGAATTTTCAAAAGTTTTATACATACAAAAAATGGGCAACCATTTATGATTGCCCGGGTAAACAATGATATGACTTTCCCTTAAAGTCATTCCGGTGGTGCGTATGCTTCTACATCGCGGGTGAAACCATATCTTATATCATATCCATTAGTACTGCCACCATAATGGTCGACATATACCACCCGCAGATATTGCGCTTCGAATCCACTGAAAGTATAAGTGAACTTATCTTCAATAAACTGGGTAAAACTGTGAGTACCTACTGTGGTGTAGGTAACATCGTCCGGACTTAATGCAACTGAAATAGTTTTTGTTGATCCATAACTTGGGGTTCCCAGAACAACTTTACCCAACACATATTTCTGGGTAAGGTTTACCGTCACCCACTTCATTGATGTCGGTGTGTATTCTGTATAATCAGTGGCAAAACATCCCTGACCACCACCATTCGATGTACCCCATACACCATCTGTTAATCCGCTATTCCACCCCTGAGTATTAAGGTTGGCGCTGGTCCAGGTTTTATTTAACGCGACATTTATTGTCGGGTCGCCACCATTATCAAACGGAATCTCCGCGATAGCCTTTGCCGCGACATGACCGTCAAGAAAACTGACTATCATTTTACCACTGTGACGTTCGCTGAGGTCGGCACGGGTATAGGCAATATTGGGGGATGGCGTTAATGTGTCTGGCGTGTGCAACCCATCCGCCGTAACATATTTATTGTCCGGTATCTTTACAGACCCAATTGATGTATCGCCTATCTGGTAGTGATAAACATAGCCATTAGTGGTTGATTTCCCCTTGGTAGGACATACCAATACTGCCGGGTCAATACTTAAACTTTGCCATACTGTAGCAGAAGAAGGCAACATTTCTTCATGGTCCTGCGCATACATCATTACCGTCGCGGCTATTTGCCGTTGATTGCTGGTACAGGTACTTTGCCGCGCTTTTTCACGGGCACGGGCAAAAACAGGGAATAAAATGGCGGCTAGGATTGCAATAATGGCTATTACCACCAGCAATTCTATCAGCGTAAACCCAAACTTGTGATTTTTCATATTTATAATACCTCCTTTGGAATAATCTGGTTGCATTATTTTCAGCAACCGGTTTAATATAATTACACGAGTTTAACCGGTTGTCAATAGGGGATTGATAGATAAGGCCATAATCCCGGAGATAAAAACCATGATTAATAAATCAACAGGCTATATTAATCAGGACTTTCGCTTAAGATCACTTCGACAGACTCAGTACCGGTCGCTGAGCCTGTCGAAGCGACCATTTTTAAGCATATTTTTCTTTAAAGCGAAAGTCCAGATTTAAACTTCCTAATCCAAAAACAGTGCCGTCGGGCCAATATGGGTGAAAGATGCTGCCGGGTGATGCGCGACAATGCTGGTCATTTGTACCCGCAAAGTAACTACTCCGGTGAAACGGAATTGCAGTATATGGTCGGCACCGGGCACCTGTTGATATTGCACCGTTTCTGAAGCACCATCCGCGCCAGTTACTGACACCCGGACATTGGTTATACCCAACACCGGGGCACCCATTACCACTGTTATCCTGTGTTCATTGGTATCTTTTGGCTCAACTGTAATTGATTCTGTACCCAATTGACCCAATGGTACTGAACCATGCCATGCGGTGCCATTACGGGATAATGGTGCTGATACCCCATTAACAGTAAAGTTAACTTTACCTCCACTGCCGTAATCCGCGGTCTGTTTTCCACCCATAAATGAATCATCTTTTATGCTATCCGCGAATGGTGCCAATATCTTTTTTGTGGGTACCGCAATATCTTTTATTTTAAAATCAGCAGATGGTTTTTCTTTATTCCAATTCCATAATATATAGCCACCACCACCGACGGCCTTTACCGGGAGTGGCAACGCAAATGACGCCATTGCTTGCCCGGCGACCACATTGGTATTTATATCGATTACTGTTTTATCTTTAACAATTGTGCCACTTTCAAACTTTGGCATATTATGCGGTATTACTTTATTGCCTGCTGTTTCCGGGTCACTGAATAACAGTGGTTCAGATATCGACGAACAACTTATTACGCCATTTTTATCTGTAACCCGGGCAAACGCGCGGATGGCACCTTTCATATTTTCTTTATTTACTGTCGGTGTATCATCAATTACCGGGTCTAATGTATCTCTATCACCCCACCGGTATATTGTTTCCTTCGGGTTAAACGGACGCATTACCGGTAATAATATCTTTGCTTTAAAGTTACCCTCTACCACCGGTGACGCGTTAACATTTAACCATTGCCACATTTGCGTAGGTATACTTACAAAACCCAGATCGGGGTCAATTTCATATAAAAAGACATAAAATATATCAACCTTTTCACCTTGCGCAAATGTTTTTACTGCCGCGACTACTTCACGACCATTTAGCGCAAGTTTAAAATCTTCAATTTTGGGTCTCTGTATCTTATTTTTCAATGCGGAATCAAAAAACAATACTGACTGGTCAATTGCCCAATAACCATGACCTTCATTTGGTCCTATCATTAAGGATTTAGGCTCATTCATTAAATCATACCCGTGCATGGCCTTAGTTGCAAAAAACACACTGTCGTTGGCGCCGATTGTGTATAAAATTGGTATCTTTCGTTTTTGCAACAATACTTCCGAATCAAATCTGGATTTCCACAGGGCAATTTGTTCCGGTGGCCATGTTTTCGGCAGGTTATTATAACTGCCGGCATCTACCCCGAATCCTGCTGTATATACAATTGGGTTTGCCGCGGTAATGCGGTTGTCGATACCTGCTATCATAGAACTGAATATGCCACCATACGACGCGCCGGTTACACCGATACGGGTGGTGTCAATCTCCGGCTTTGCATATAACCAGGTTATAGCGCGTCTCGCCGCCATTACCACCTGGTAATGTAATGAATCCTTCATATCATTACCCATCAGCAGATACCCATCTTTGGTGAAATAATCCAGTTTTCCGAATGTGGTAAAGTTTTTCGGTTCGTCAGCTTTTTCCGGTTTCCAATCGCGGGCAAAATTAGGATACCAATCAAAAAAAAGCACCGCGTAACCGGCATTAACATATGATGTAATCGCGTTCCAATAACGGGTATCTTTACTCAAAGCAGATCCGAAAATACCATGGGTCATAAGGATAACCGGCACTTTTTTATCTGCTGTTGCAGCATCCGGCACGGCATACACCGCATGGACTTTTATCGGTTCTCCCTGATAAATAATGCTGGTATACCTGAACTCGGTCCAATGCCATCCCTTTTCCTGCTTTTGTTGCATTATATCTTCATCATATGGCAATTTATCCGGTTCCGCAAAATATTCTGACAATGGAATATCTTTCACCGGTTCCGCGCCGCATACCTGGTGCGAAAAGCAGGTAATTATTGACATTAAAATAGTAATTAATGCCATTTTCCATACCATAAATTTATCACTTTTTTTCATAATAACACCTTTTCTTTTGGTAGAAATCGGTAGCAATCGACTGAAATCGATTGCATTTCCAACACAGTCAACTTTATAAAAATTTCCATACCTAAAAACCTAAGAATCTAATCCCTATCACCTAACAACCTATCTCTACTTGCTCCAAACCAGATTGATTGATGGCATTATTCCCTCGTATGTCCTGTTCCAAGCGGCGACGTTGATAATATATAATCATTAATCACCCAAAATACCACTGTGCCGTGTAGTCCATGAAGAAGAACCTGTTATCTGCATAGTAACCACTACATTACCAAAACCACGGGTAGCGGCCTGAAATTTTTCTGTCAACGTTTCCGCACTGCTACATTACGATAACACCAGAAACGCAACTCTCATTTTCCAAATAATCAAATAATTTCGCTTCATATATGATAAGTTCCCTTACTACAATATCGATTATCAATGATAACAGATTGATATAACTAATAGCAAAATTTATGATAAACCCACCGGGAACGATTTATTAACCACGAAAAACACGACACGTTTTAATAAATATTTTTCGTCTCCTTAGCGTATTTCGTGATTAAATTAATTCCTGACAATAACATACTTAAAAATATCTGAAAAATATTTTTCTGATAGCCTGAAAACAAACTATTTCGTGGAATAACTACATGTTTAATTAAAAAATAACTTACAAAAGTGAATATATAGCCATATTATGACGTCACACATAAATACATTTAAAATAAACATATTGCAATAATTCACAACAACGTGGTACAATAGTGCAGTATTTTCAAAGTTGGATTAATGTATCTTAAGGTATTAAAGAGTTTCATGACAGAACCAAAGAAAGGTAATAAAAGTTCAGAAAAAGATATTTTTCCTGCTTCATTTGATGAAATGTCAAATGACGAAATGCGGGTGTTGCTTCGTGAGTATCAAATCAAGTTAGAAGAGCAAGACAAACAACTGGTACAGTTGCAGGAAAATTATAATAAAACGATACCACATAAAGTAACTGCAGAAAGTACTGATTTAACAGATGAATCACAACTTTTAAAAACATTACGCGACAGCGAATATTTCTTCAAAGAATCACAACGGGCAGCAGCAATCGGTTCATACAGTGCCGACTTCACCACCGGTTATTGGATATCTTCCGAGGTGTTAGACCAGATATTTGGCATCGATGAATCATACAACAGAAGCATAAAAGGTTGGATAGATATAGTTCATCCTGAAGATCGCGAAATGATGGCAACCTACCTGAAAGAAGATGTGCTTGGGAATCACCAACCATTTAACAAAGAATATCGCATAACCCATATATCCGATGGCGAGACCAGGTGGGTACTTGGCAAAGGGGAAGTCACCTTTGACGAAAACGGTAATGTGACAAAATTGATTGGCACTATTCATGACATTACAGAAAGAAAGTTGGCAAATGAAGCACTGTTGGCAGCAAAAGAAGACTGGAAAAATACTTTTGACAGTTTAACAGACATGATAACCATACACGACACAAACTTTAAGATTATTGCAGCCAATAATAGCGCCAGAGAATTGCTTTCGTTAGACCCAACAGATGATATTACTGATATAAAATGCTACCAATGTTACCATAATTTAGACGCGCCACCAGAAAACTGCCCCTGTTGTATAAGTTCGAAAACCATGCAGTCGTGCCTAACAGAGATATTTGAACCGAACCTGAATAAATATCTGGAGGTTAGGGTTATACCCAGGTTTGATTCTAACCAGCAATACATTGGGTTAATTCATGTTGTCCGCGACATTACTGAACGCAAACGCATAGAAAATGAATTGCAGGAAAGCGAATATAAATATCGTAGCCTTATACATCATTCCAGCGACCCGATATTTAGTTTTAATCTGGATGGAACCTACAGATTTGTAAACGAAGCATTCGCAAAAGTTTTCGCCATGAAACCTGATGAAATCATGGGGAAAACACCCCACTTTATATTCCCATATGATGAAGCAGAGAGACGACTTACCATGATTAGAAAAATCATCGCGTGCGGTGATAAAGGCGAAATTGAGGTTATGGTTGTTACTGCTACCGGTGAAACCAGATATTTACTGACAATGCTGGATCCTGTTAAAAATGAAAATGGTGAAGTTTTATATGTCACCTGTATATCCAAAGATATAACTGAACGCAAAAACGCCGAAGCGTCATTACGGGCAAGTGAAGCCAGGCAAGGCAAAATGGTCGCTAATATTGGCGATGTCATTACCATTATTGATAGAAACGGAATAAACCAATATAAAAGTCCGAATATTGAAAGATGGTTTGGGTGGAAACCGGAAGAATTAGTAGGACAAAACGCATTAGATAATATACATCCGGATGACAGAGAGAAAACCATTAAATTTATTGCGGATTTAATGGCGGAACCAAACGCCAGTGGTACTATAGAATGCCGGTATATTTGTAAAAATGGCAGTTATAAATGGATAGAATTTACCGGGTTTAACCTTATAGATGACCCGGATATAAACGGTCTGTTGGGGAATTATCAGGATATAACCAAACGCAAACGTGCGGAGGAAGAAAAGTCAAAACTTGAAGCTCAATTGCACCACGCGTTAAAAATGGAATCCGTCGGTCGTCTTGCCGGTGGGGTAGCCCATGACTTTAATAATATGCTGCAGGCTATCCTGGGAAACGCCGACATAGCGATAGAATTGACACCGGAAAACAGTCCGGTACGGGAAAGCCTGAACGAAATCTGCACTGCCGCGGAACGTTCTGCCGATTTAACCCGGCAGTTATTAGCGTTTGCCCGCAAGCAAACCATTGCCCCTAAAGTATTAGATTTGAATAAAACTGTAGCAAGTATTCTTAAAATGCTGCAACGGTTAATCGGCGAAAATATCGACCTTTCATGGGTTCCCCGTGAAAATCTGTGGCCAATCAAGGTTGACCCGTCACAAATAGACCAGATACTCTCCAATATGTGCGTAAACGCCCGCGACGCGATAAATGGTGTGGGCAAAATTATAATTGAAACAACAAATCGCGATTGCGACGAATCATACTGTGCTAACCACGTTGGGTTTATCCCTGGTAATTACGTGCAACTTACCATAAGTGACGATGGTTGCGGCATGGAAAAAGAGATTATCGACCAGATTTTTGAACCATTTTTCACCACCAAAGGTATCGGCGAAGGAACTGGACTGGGATTAGCCACAGTATATGGTGCTGTAAGACAAAACAACGGTTTTATAATTACCTACAGCGAACCGGGTAAAGGCACATCATTCAACATCTACCTGCCACGTTTCATAGGAAAATCAGAACAACTTGGCGATAATATCAAAGATGAAGAGATATCACGCGGAAAAGAAACCATCCTGATATGCGAAGACGACCCGACTATCATGAAACTGACAAGAACCATGCTGCAACGTCTTGGTTATAACGTGCTGGCGGCAAACAACCCCGGCAACGCCGTACGAATAGCAGCAGAATATAACGGCAACATCCACCTGTTAATAACCGATGTTATAATGCCGGAAATGAACGGTCGCGACCTCGCCAGAAATATCCTGTCAATTTACCCGGGCATAAAACGCCTGTTCATGTCCGGTTACACATCAGATATAATAACCCACCACGGAGTACTGGAAAACGGCGTAAACTTCCTGCAAAAACCATTCTCACTAAAAAACCTTTCCACCATGGTAAGGGAAAGCCTGGACAAAGAATTATCGTAGAGACGCAATATTTTTGTACAGACGCAAGATTTTTGTACAGATGCAAGATTTTGCGTCTCTACGTTGATATTTATCTCGAATATATACAATATTTACAGGAAATTGGTGGTACAGACGCAAGATTTTGCGTCTCTACGTTGATATTTATCTCGAATATATACAATATTTACA
>CAZNLA010000019.1:0-25413 GCA_964573385.1 uncultured bacterium | reverse complement strand
CCGCACGTTTGCCCGGTTCAAGTTCTAATATCCTGTCTACCAGTAAAAACGGATAGCGGTGTGGATTGGTATTCATGATCTGAATAATATCCAAGCTTAAACCTCCCATTTTCGTCACTCGACGCTTATAACTTAACTGCGTATTTTGTACGCAGGATTTTCGCCATTTCAATATGGCTGTGATGCCCGCAACGCAAAGCGGTAATTTTGCCTTGCATGCGGAAACCGGTCAATGCCAAATCGCCTGATAAATCCAGCACCTTGTGCCATGCCGGTTCATTATCTCTGACATAACTATTTAGATAACCTGTCTCGGTTATTATTACTGCGTTATCCAATGTACCACCTTTAGCCAGACCATTATCCAACAGGTGGCGCACTTCGCGTTCTAACCCGTATGTACGGGCGCATATCATATTTTCAACAATGCCTGAATCTGTTATATCACCACCGGCACACATCTTATTAATATGTGTGTCCGGAATGCTAATTTCGGTATACAGTTCATATTTATCTGATGCCGATATTGTTATCCGGGAATTACCCGCTGTAATGATATCATTATTTAATTCAATTATTAACATTTCTTCATCAAATAGCTTTATTCCTGCTTTTTGTAATAATGTATACCATATTTTTGCTGCGCCATCCAACGCAGGCAACTCTTTACCGTCAACCTCAATATACATATCGGTAATCCCGCTAAGGTAAATTGCCGCCATTAAATGTTCTATAGTCCGCAGGCTAACGCCACCATTCGCGATTCTGGTGCATCTGGTTGTGTCATCGACATATTCTGCCAGTGCGGGTATTTCAACACCATTAACAACAAATATTACACCACACCCGGATTGCGCCTGTTTTCCGGTAACATTTATGTAATCACCGGTGTGCAACCCAACGCCACTTATATGCCATTCATTTATTATTGTTGCTCTTTTCATTACATCTAAATTATATCAAAAATTTATAAATGTATGAAATACATGAAATTTCGTGTAACAGATTTTGTTTTTTACCGAAAGTCCTTATTGTCTGAATGATAAAGAAAAAATGATAATGGGGATTCACCATACCGACGTTGACTGAAATGTGATATCATTAATATAATATGCATGTAAAATGCCCGGCAATGGGCGATGGAGGATTAATTAATGACAGAAAAACAACAACTGCGGATTGCATTACCAAAAGGTTCTCTGCAGGAATCAACTTATAAATTATTTGAACGCGCCGGATGGAAAATTTCCTCCTCATCACGTTCATATTTCCCGCGGATGGATGATAACGAATTAAGCGCAGTGCTTATCCGCGCGCAGGAAATTGCCCGTTATGTTGAAGAAGGGGTGATGGATTGTGGTTTAACCGGACGCGATTGGGTGGCAGAAAATAATGCTGACGTGGTTGAAGTTGCCGCGTTAGTTTATGCAAAGCAGGAATCAAAACCTGTGCGTTGGGTTGTTGCTGTGCCAAATGAAAGCGGTATTAACACCGTGAAAGATTTGGAAGGCAAACGAATAGCCACAGAATTAGTAAATACCACCAAACGATATCTGGAAGCCAACGGTGTAAATGCTCATGTTGAATTTAGTTGGGGTGCTACCGAAGCTAAAGTGCCGGATTTGGTGGATGCCATTGTTGATGTCACTGAAACCGGGTCATCATTACGGGCAAATAATTTGCGCATTATGGATACTGTAATTGAATCGGTAACTGTACTGGTGGCAAATAAAAAGAGTTGGGAAGACCCATTTAAACGTCGTAAATTAGAACAGATGGCAATGTTGTTGCAAGGCGCGTTGCGTGCAGAAGGCAGAGTTGGATTAAAGATGAATGTGCCGGAAGCAAATGTGAAAAGGGTTATAAGTTTGCTGCCAAGTATGAAAGGACCGACAATTTCAAAATTGGCAGAAAGCACATGGGTAGCGATAGAAACCGTTATTGAGGAAAAGACTGTCCGCGAGATTATTCCGCAATTAAAATCCGCTGGCGCGCAGGATATTATCGAATATCCTTTGAATAAAGTTATTCCGTAATTAGACAAATTTTCAGATTTCGGTTTTCAGATATGGTCACTTAGACATGATAAGTGACCTTTATAAAAGTTTCAATCTGACAGGTAATTGTTAGTATTAAATTTTATCGGACAATGCTGCATAATTAATAGCATTGTCCGATTTTTTTTGTAAATCGAAATATCGTATTAAAAAGAGAAATTTGCTTAGACGGTCGCTTATTGGTTGAAGGTTCTTGTTATTACCGTTTATTATTTACTTTTTTTAGGCTCTGCGGTTACCACTACCTTGCCGTCCATTTGTTGCAATTTAGTGATGTTAATTTTTATAGGCAGGTTAACAGCAGTGTTGATATTAACGATATTATCGAGTTTGGGCAGGATAGATTTTTTAATAAACATTGTTGGAACCGCAATGCCGGTAACACGGATTGTTGGTTTTTCAAGGTAGAGTATTTCACCATTTCTAATCTTTAACATACCGGTTACACTGACAGGCAGGCCAACAGTTGTCTTTGTAGTACCGGTTACGGTAATAAGATTGGATGAAATACGGACAGTAGGATCATTCATGGGGAGACCGGCAGATCGCAGGTAGGCGGCGATTGCGCTTTCTGTCAGTATTATCTCAGCCTGGCATACACCGGCACTGTTAAGTTTAACCTTGCCGGTATCAGCGTCAATAATCTTTAAATCAAGCTTCTCGGCTTTGAAATCCACATGGTTTATCGACATATTGCCGACAGTTATTTCTTCACCGCGAATAATCAACTCTTTTACCTTAATATTTCGTCCTTCGTTATTCGGTGTATTATTAGTTTTCATAGCATTTAACGCCTCTGTTTGTTTTGTTCCTATAGTCGCGTTATCTACAACAATCTCTATCTTCTCAAAAGTTGTTGATAAACTGCCGTTGCGTTTAACCTCAACAAATACATTGCCAGGTTTCAGCATATTTACAATTGCCAGTTGTATCCTGGCAGATATTTCAGAATCTTTTGGTAATGCATCACCAATGCCAATTAAAGCAAGTAAAAGAATGATGGTCATGAAGATATTATAGCAGTGAATCCTTGATTTTGACCATGAAATGTAATATATTTAAAAATAAATATTAAAAACATCTTTACAATGTAACAAAACATTGTTACACTGTGTGTGTAAGAGGAGAAATATGTTAGATGATTTGATAACAAAAAAAGAGCTGCTTGTTTTAACATGTATATCCTATGGGCAGTTATATAGATGGAAGCGTAAAGGGTTGATTCCGGGTGACTGGTTCATTCATCGCGCATCTTTTACCGGGCAGGAAACATTATTCCCGCGTGGGCAGATACTAGCGCGCATAGCTCAAATAACTAACATGAAGATTGATGTTTCTCTGGATGACCTGGCTGAAATATTATCACCAAATTTAACAGAGATGACCATCACTGGGGTGGATGCGGTGAGTATGGGCATTATCGGACAATCAACACTTGACTTTATTCGGTCTTTACAGAGTGATGAAGATATTACAAATTTCGAGCAGCTGCTTGTTGCATATATTATTCACGAACAGTTTCGTAGTGGTGATATCAGTCGTGATGAATGCAAGTTGATATACCAAACCACAGCGCAGCAATCTGACGACATCTGCAGTAGTAACTGTGATTTTGTGATTTTACGCAAAATGGGGATATCCTTATGTATTGTTGTTGACGCTGATAAGATATGGTGTGACCATGATGCAAGGATAATAAAGATTATTAATATTTCTTCATCAGTGCAGACACTGAAAATATTATTAAATGGGGGTAAAAATGAGCGGGAATAATTTAACAATCAATGGTGCCGGGCAAGCATCTGGCGGTAAATATGGCTCTATTAATATTAATGGTGCTGGTACAATAAATGGAGATATTGAATGTGACAGCCTGATGAATAACGGTGCAACTACCATAAATGGTGGGGTAAACAGTCAGAATGTCGAATTGAACGGGGCATCTTCCATAAAAGGTAAGGTGGAGAGCAAGGTTATACGCACCAATGGTTCATGTACCATAATTGGTGAAATTATAACAGATAATTTGATTGTAGCAGGGGTACTAAATGCAAAAGAGAATATTAAGGCGGAAAAGATAGAGATTACTGGAGGAATCAATGCTGAAAAAGATTGCGAAGCAGAAAAATATATTGCCAAAGGTGAGGTTAAAATAACTGGAATGTTAAATGCTGGTGAGATAAACATCGAATATAATGGTGACTGCAGCATAAAAGAGATAGGTGGCGATGTTATTAAAATCAAGGAAGGCGATTTATCACTGAATAACTTTTTTGAAGTAATTTTAATGCCTTTTATTACAGCAAAAAAAGGAAAAAGGATGATTATTGATACTATTGAAGGCGATGAGATAAATTTATCTAATGTGACGGTACGAGTTGTGCGCGGTAGAAAAATATATATTGGCGAAGGATGTGAAATAGAGAATGTGGAATATAGCGAAGAGTGCTTTATTGATACGAAATCTAAGGTGCTGAGAAACACGAAAATAGCATAAATTGGGGGGTATGTAAAAATCTTATTCAATTGTTTGTGCTTCTTTTCTATTATAATGTCTTAATAGACTTTTTGGAATTAGCACAAACTATTTTACAAACTCTAATTGTGATATCATTTGCGGACATGTTTAATATTTTGTGCTAATAATAAAAATCAGTTTACTATGAAATGTTTCATATTTGTATTGACTTTGCACACTCCATATAGTAGAATTAATAAAATTTAACATGACTAAAGTTTGGTTTAGGGGTATAAAAATGTTATCATTAATCAATAGGTCTCAGTTTTTCAATGCGTTGGCATTATTTTCTATCATTTTATTTTCTTCAATACTGGCATCAAGTGCAGGTAATCAATTAAGAATACCATTACCATCAATAGATGTATCTGTATCTAATAATGGTGCAAATACAGCAAAATTTTCTGGTGGTAATTTATCTGGTATCTCCGGCCAACCTGCTTTACCCCGGGTTAATGTTGATATATTATTACCACCAAACGCGGATTTAAAATCTGTAAATATTCAGATTGAAAACCCGACAGAGGAAATTATCGCCGGGCAATGGGATGTTACACCGGTGCCACCATTAGCAAATAATGTTGACCCAACCCCAATATGGCCGGAAGGACGAACAATTGTTAACGGACGAGATGTCGTTACTTATTCAACTGATGCAATGGTGCCTGCAAACTATATAGATAATTTTGACTCCGGACAAAAACGTGAATGGCGCATAGCATCTGTCCTGCTTTCTCCCTATAAATATAATCCTGTTTCCAAAGTTATTAGTCACCTAACAGGTGGTACTTTAGTTGTCTCATATCAACAGTCTGTTGTAGCCCAAACTGCTTCTTTAAATACCGCATTATCACAGGCTACCCGCGATGCGGTTCACCAGCAAACCATTAATTTTGATGCTATTGCACCGCTTTATTCAGGTATTTCGGCCAGTATAAGTTCGGGTGCCAGCACAAGTGGAACCGGAAACGCAGATGGTTATTGTATAATTACAACCAGATCAATTAAATCTGCGTCTACAAAAATGACAGATTTTATCAATTATAAAAAATCTAAAGGTTACGAGGTAACAGTAGTAACTGAAGATGTATGGGGTAATGGATTAGCAGGTGAAATAAAAGGAGATACTGCTTCAGATAAAATACGTGAATGGCTAAAGGCGAATTACCTGACATTAAATTTAAAATATGTTATTTTAATTGGTAATCCAAATCCAACCATTGGTGATGTTCCGATGAAGATGTGTTATCCCGGAGCAAGTTCATCATACCCGGATGCACCATCTGATTTATATTATGCTGAACTTACGGGAGATTGGGATCTTAATAAAAACGGAAAATACGGTGAATATTCTGACTTCGGTAATGGTGGCATTGATAGAAATTATGAAGTTATTGTAGGACGAATACCGTATTATGGCGTTATTGCAAATTTAGACAGTATCTTAACAAAGACAATAACCTACGATAATCAATCAATAAATAATATCGCCTGGCGTAAACGTGCTATAGTAGCGATGGAACCATTAGATGCAAATACTCCCGGTTACCAATTAGGTGAACAGATTAAAACAACATTGCTTATTCCCAATAATTGGACATATCATCGTGTTTATTCACAAACATTTAGCCTGACACCACCACCAGAATCAACACCCACTAATGTTTATAATGTTCTGAATGCCTGGAAAAACACCCCAACTGGAGCAATTTTTTGGATAACACACGGTTGGAATAATGGTGCGGTCAATATTATGGATACTACAAATGCTGCGTATCTAAATAATACTTACCCAACCTTCACCTTCCAGAGCAGTTGTTTGAACTCTTATCCTGAAGATACAGACAATTTATCTTATAAAATTTTATTGAATGGTGGTATAGGTACTGTCAGTGGTACCCGTGTTACATGGTACTCACCTGGACAAACTGATTTTTCTAATAGTGCTACAAATAATGGTATGGCAATGGAGTATGCAAGAAGACTTATAGCGGAAGACATGCCATCTGGGCAGGCGTTGCAGGATTTAAAGACAGATATTAATCCATATGGTGGGGCATACTGGATGAATTATCTGGATATTAATCTATATGGTGACCCTTCATTATCATTAAAAAACGGTAATGGTAGCATTACGGCAACAGATGATAGTTATACAACAGCAGAAGATACCGCATTAACAGTTGCTACTGCAAATGGTATTTTAATAAATGATTCTGATGCTAACAAAAACACATTAACTGCTGTTAAAGTTTCAAATCCTGCTCATGGTACAGTCACCGTCAATACCGATGGTTCATTTATATATCAACCGGAAAAGGACTACAACGGACTTGATAGCTTTACATATAAAGCAACTAATGGTATGTCATACTCTCTGGTTGCTACAGTTAATTTAACTGTTACTGCTGTAAATGACGCACCTGTTGCTGTAAATGATAATTATGGTATGGTCAATCAGGCATCACTCTCAGTAAATGCACCTGGTATATTGACAAATGATTTGGATATTGATGGTGATGCTATAATGGCAGTCAAGATGAGTAATCCTGCTAATGGCAGCGTTAATTTGTTGTCTAATGGTTCTTTTGTATATACACCTAATTTAAATTGGAGTGGTGTTGATAGTTTCACTTATAGAGTATATGATTTACAACTTTATTCAAATATAGCAACTGTATATATTTCTGTTAATATTCCACCAATTGCTAATAATGATATAGATGCAAGAGAATCGTTTGTGGCAACAGGTTTGCCACAAAGTTTAGCAGATAATGCAAATACTACCGCTATATTAAATATCAACTCAATTGGAAATGTGAAAGCGCTTACAGTGAAATTAAATATTACTCACCCATATGTAAGCGATATTACAGCAACATTAATTTCGCCGGATGGGACAAAAGTAATTTTAACTAAGAATTGTGGAAGTGCGGGGAAAAATTATACAGAAACAGTATTTGATGACTCTTCATCTGTTTCAATTGACAGTGGCATCGCACCATTTACCGGTACCTTCCGACCCACGGAGTCATTAAGTGTATTAAAAGGAAAACCAATTTCCGGTAAATGGAGTATTGAAATCAACGATAATTCAGTCGGTGATATTGGTATTTTAAATAGTTGGACATTAACATTTATTCAACCATTCTCACTACCACAAGATTCTGTTTTATCGATAAATGCTCCTGGCGTATTAATTAATGATACAACTATTAATGTCGGAAATTTATCTGCAGTTAAATTTAGTAATCCTCAGCATGGTGCTGTTGTATTAAACGCTAACGGTTCATTTGTATATACACCTGTTGCTGGTTATTTTGGTTACGATTATTTTACATATACAGTAAATGATGGATTCCTGACTTCTAATGCTGCAACTGTATATATTAATGTCACAGAGATTAATGTTGCTCCGGTAGCTAAAGATGATAATTACAGCATTGCTGAAGATTGTTCGATTGATTTGTCAGCACCGGGGATATTAGAAAATGATACTGATGTAAATAAAGATACACTGACAGCATTGTTAGTATCTCCTCCGCAATACGGTACATTCCAATTATCCGCGAATGGTTCACTTAAATATACCCCGGTACCTAATTTTAATGGTACTGACAGTTTTACCTATAAAGCGTTTGATGGCAAACTGTATTCATCAGTGGCAACTGTTAATTTGACAGTCAACGCGGTGGATGACACACCATCATATCTGCTTTTATCTTCCTGCAATATAGCAGAGGACCAGGCAATAGGGGCAACAGTCGGTACCTTTACAACCATAGATGTGGATGTAAATGATAAATTCGTTTATGCATTAGTTTACGGTACCGGAAGTACAGATAATGATTCATTCGCCATTGTTGGTGACACCTTAACAACAAAAGTCGCGTTAAATTATGAGGTAAAAAAGAATTATTCTGTCCGTATCCGGACAACAGACCTGGGTGGGCAATATTATGAAAAGATATTTGTTATTTATGTGACTAATATTAATGAAACACCAGTGGATATTTATCTAAGCAACAATATAATCATTGAAAATAAACCTGTAGGTACCGTTGTCGGCTTATTATCTACCATTGATCCTGATAATGGTGATACATTTAAGTATTCTTTAGTAGCAGGTAACGGAAGTACAGACAATAGCAGTTTTACCATTGTCGATAATATATTAAAAAGTAACGCGGTATTTGTTTATGCCTCAGCAAATCTGTTCAGCATACGGGTAGAGACTCAGGATGCCACGGGTGCGGTATATCAAAAAGTATTTGCGATAAATGTTGCCGCAATGCCTGATATTGCCATTCCTACTGCTACAACAATAACTGCTGGCAGTGCGGCATTAGGGGCAACAATTAATGATAACTGTGGCGCGGGAATAACCGTAGCAGGTGTTGTATACGGTTTATTTATCAATCCTACTGTAGTAACTAATAAATTGGTTACAGTTGTTAAATCAGGGGCATTTAATGTTACTGCTTTAAACTTAATTCCAAATACCATATATCATGTCAGAGGATTTGCTACAAATATTGTTGGTACAACATATACCAATGACATAACTTTCTGTACTTTACCATATGTACCGACAATTATTTCTGCCGCGTCAGTAACTTATTCCGGTTTTGAAGCACGTTGGAATGCCCCTGCTGTCGGTGGCACAGGATCGCCATTAAAATACACATTGGAAGTAGCTACAGATAATCAGTTTAGTTCAATTGTAAAAACATATACCGACATCACATCGCTGACAAAAACTGTAACTGATCTTAACGCAGGAATAAAATATTTTTATCGGGTAAAAGCAGTAAATCAAACCGGTACAGGTGAAGCAAGTGTCGCATATATCACTTTACCATATTCTGTCACATCATCCGCGGGTAACGGTGGTAGCGTTACACCATCAGGTACTACTGGCGTTGCGTCTGCGGGTAACTTAATTTATACCGCCGTCCCAGTCGCCGGGTGTTGTGTGGCAGCATGGTATCTTGATAATGTGAAGGTTCAGGATGGCGGTTTAACTTATAATTTAAATAGCATTGTGGCCAATCATGTAGTATCGGTTACTTTCACATCATTACCATTACCTGTTATAACCAGTTTTACTCCGGTAAAATGCGCGAAGGGTTCTGTAGTGACTGTTATAGGTACAAACTTTACCGGGGCAAGTATAGTAACAGTAGGAAAATTAATAACGGTATTTACTGTAGTCAGTGATACTAAAATTACATTTACAGTACCTGCTACTGCGGTGTCCGGCTTTATTTCCATCACCACACCTGTAGGTAAAACAACTAGTATTGGGTTGTTATCGATTCCGCTTAGCAGTGTTGTTATGGTAATGTCGCCAACCGCGAAATGTGCAATTGGTAAATCTGTCACCATGACAGCAACTGCCGTCGGTGGTACAGGCATACAGTATAAATTCATGACTGGTGAGACTGTATTACAGGATTTATCAAATAGCAATAGTTTTGTTTGGACTCCATCCGCAACCGGAACTTACCAGATAACAGTGGTTGCAGTCGATTCAGATAGTACCCAAACATATTGCAGTGCCTCATATATAGTAACTTCCGCATTATCTTCCGTAACCTTGGCAACATCACTATCCGATGTGACGTTAGTAGGTAATGCAATCACTCTTACAGCAACTTCAGTCGGTGGCGCGTATGTTCAATATAAATTTATGTATGGCGCTTTAGTATTACGTGATTTTACCAGTAGCAACAGTTACATCTTTACACCCGGCAATGTAAAAACCTATGAATTAACAGTAATTGCCCGCGATATCAACAGTGTTGATGCTACGGCAATTGTGACATCTCCGGTAGTTAGCATAACAACAAAAGCCGCTTTAACTGCTGTTAAATTAACTACGTCACCGGTATCTGCTGTCTATTATGGATCTCCGGTAACATTAACTGCGGCAGCAACCGGTGGTGTATCGGTGTTATATAAATTTATGATCGGAACAACCATGTTACGTGATTTTTCCAGTAGCAATTTATATACCGCCACACTGTTGCCACTGGGTACTTTTCCATTGACAGTTGTCGCCAGAGATGAAAAAGGCGCTATTACTACTGCAACTGTAACATCACCGGTTTCATATATGACTGTAGGGCTTCCATTGACTGCTGTTAAATTAACATCATCCCCGACAAATACAGTTGTACTTGGCAGTCCGGTTACTTTAACTGCGGCAGCAACCGGTGGAACATCAGTACAATATAAGTTTATGCATGGTGCAGTTGTATTACGTGACTTTGCAAGTAGCAATACCTTTACATTTTCACCTCAAAACTTAAAAACCTATACCTTAACGGTAATCGCGCGTGACATAAATACCTATGACTTTACATCTCCGGCTATTAACGTTGTTGTTAAATCACCAGTATCAGCAGTTAATTTAATAACTTCACCGACAGATACTGTTCTCATAGGCAATCCTGTAATATTGTATTCAACGGTTACAGGTGGGGCATCATTACAATATAAGTTTATGGCCGGCAACTCAGTATTACGTGATTTTTCAAACGATAATAACTATTCATGGACTCCTGTTTTATCAGGCGTTTTCCCACTAACGGTTGTTGTCCGTGATCTTAATTGCAGTACCCCCGACGCGATCTTTACATCAGCAGTTACTAATTTCACAGTTGAAAATGATAAAACTGTAAATAACACTGATATGGCAAAAATGGTATGGGTTACTCCCGGTACATTTGCCATGGGCAGTTCCATTGTCGCTGCTGAATCTCCTGTTCACCAGGTAACTTTAAACGGTTACTGGATTTATAAATACGAAGTAACCGTTGCACAGTATCGGGCGTTTTGCTCCGCTACTGCCAGAGCATTGCCTTTGTTCCCGACAGGTTATAGTTGGGCAGGAAAATCCGGTTGGGCAGATACGTCATTACAGCAACATCCAATAGTAAATGTTTCCTGGAATGACGCAAAAGCATATGCTGATTGGGCAGGTGTTTCATTACCTACAGAAGCACAATGGGAATATGCTGCTCGTGGCAACGATGAGAAAAATTATCCATGGGGTGGCAAAGCAACAACTTTATTACCATATAATGGATGGGATATAACTAAATCATCCTGTTCGGTTAATTCAAGTTTAGTCGGAAAGTCTACTTCTCCGGTAGGAACCTTCTCTGCCGGCGCAAGTTGGGTAGGCGCACATGATATGGCAGGTAATGTATGGGAATGGTGTTCTGACTGGTACGGTACATATTCATCATCAGCAGCAACCAACCCGACAGGGCCATTATCCAGCACATATCGCATATTACGTGGTGGTTCATGGGCTAACCCGGGAGACGTTTACAGCAGATGCGCGTATCGCAGTAAAAACCTGCAGACAACGGTTTATAACGCTATCGGGTTCAGATGCGTATCAAATACACCGGGTCCGTAATACTCCTTAAGATATAATCGTATTAACCCCGTCTTTATAGTTGTAAAGACGGGGTTATTTTGTATATTTTTCTTTTTTAATAATTTTATCATTACATACCTGTAAACATGTATAAAATTCTGGTATAATAGCCATCACCGGAATAGTTTCGATAAGATATCTGATAAATTTTATCTTAATTATTACAAATTTGTCATAATTGTTCTGGTTTTACTTGAATACCCAGTGGTTGCAATGGTAGTATATTAAACGAGGTACCCATAAATAATGGCTGTAAAAGCCGGTGCGCGGGTAAAGGATCATACCGTACTTGCGCTTGATATTGGATCGCGTTTTGTTAAAATAGCGGAATTACGTTTACAAAAGGGCGTGATTTCGTTGCTCGACGTTGCCGTTATGCCAACACCAATGGGTGTTATGGATAACAGCCAGATTTTAGAACCGGTAATGTTAGGCAAGTCAATAAAGAAATTCCTCAGCGCAAATAAAATCAAAACAAAATCTGTTGTTGTTGGTATCAGTGGTCAATCTACAGTAATAGTGCGTCCTATTGAAATGCCACGTATGTCGTTGAAAGAACTCAAAGATAATATGAAATTTGAGGTTGAACGACATATTCCTTTTGCTGTTACCGAAGTAATAATGGATTTTTCACCAATAATTGACCCCAATGATTTACCACCGGAAGAAGTAAATATGAAAGTTCTTCTTGCGGTTGCCCACGAAGAGTTAGTTCAAAAATATATAAAAGTTCTCGACTGTGCCGGTTTGAAGGCCGTTGCCATGGACGTAGTAAATCTTTCTGCCATCCGTTCATTAGTATCAGAAGAAGAAGATGACGATATTATGAATGTAGAAGAACCGAAAGAAGAGAAACCACCGTTGCCGGATAATATTGCGTTAATCGAAATCGGTGCCAGGGCAATGGAGATATGCATTGTAACCAAAGGTCAATTAGCCTTTAATCGTACCGTTCCTGTTGCTGGTGATACTTTAACAAATGTCATTGCCGAACAAACAGGCCGTACACAGGAAGAGGCCGAAGAGTTAAAAAAACAGTTTGGCAAGATTTTTGTTGAAGCAACTGCGGGTGAATTACCCGCGCCAGAGGATGATTTCTTCTCTTCCCTGGATACGAATAACGCACCCGCGCAGAATAGTATGTTTGGTGCCGGCTTAGACGATTTTATTATTGCACCAGGTAGTACAACCATTGAAACACCAAATGATGATGCGCCGTTACCACAACATATTTTTTCTCTGGATGATGATTTTAACGAATTGGGAACGATTAAAATTAATGAACAGGAAATACCGTCAATACCTGAAGAACCGGTAACACCTATAATTTCACCTGTGACCGCAAAAATTGATATCTCTGAGATTGAAAAAAGATTTCCTTTTGACGCTATAGAGTTGACAACAGGTGTGCCATCTTTAGAAATAACCGAAGAAGAAATAAATAAACCAGCATTTAGTCTGGGTGATGAATTAGCTAACCAGATGAATGCGGAACCAGCAAAACCAAAACCTGCTTCATCATTTTTCGATGCCAGTATGTTTTCTTTTGGTGAAGATGAGAATGATAAAGGATTTGGCGAATCTTTGGCGCAGGAGTTTTCATTGTCCGGTACACCATTTGAATCTACTGATGCAATTGATGATATAACAGCGTTTGAACGTCCGGATATGACGCAGGATGAAATATTCCAACGCAGAATATTTGAAGCAATGCAACCTACTTTGGGTGAATTAGTTACAGAGATTCGGCGTTCATTAGAGTTTTTCGCCAATAAAGAACCTGATATTCATGTTGAGACTATCGTTTTGTCCGGTGGTACAAGTTTATTACCAAATATGGTAGACTTTATTCATTCTGAAGTTGGTGTGGATGTAAGACTTGCTGATCCATTGGATGGCATTGATTTGTCTGCCTGCAAGGTGCCTGAGCAATACGTGCGCGAATTAGCGCCTGCTTTGCCGGTATGTATAGGTCTGGCACTCCGGAATATGGTCGAGTAATTTAAAATGATAAAAGTAAATCTACTACCTAAATATTATGGCGAAGGCAAAAGAATACTGATCACAATAATTGTTTGTGTGGTAATTCTTATGATTGAGGCAGTTCCGGTATTAAAGGTACCTGCTGATTATAAGGTATGGACAGATTGGTTTGCGCCGGAGAAAGGATTTTATGGTACTTATGTATCGGATGCGCAAGCGGAAATTGATATTACAGATAAATGGAAGAATGAAGCAGGAACATATAAAAAATTCATCAGTTCTATGTCGCGTGATGCTACCCAGAAGTATAATAATGGTATCGTTGAATCACTCAAAGATGTATCTGACCGTGTAGGCGGTGGCGGTGCATATTTTGATGATATGACCATTGAAGGTAGCAATGTAAAGATGACCGGAAAAATAAAAGGCTTGATGAATTTCGTCAATTATTATTTTAAATTATCAAAAAATGATTTGAAATTAGAACCGATGGCTGAACCATATCCGGAGTCGATGGATAAACAGATAATAGCGGTTGATGTAAGTGGAACATTGAAAAAAGCGATGCCTACACAACCGGCATTTGACTTTACAACCGAAGATTATGGAAAGTTATATGTTCCAAAAGGCGGAACATCTGCTGCCCCTGTTAACGTAGGTGGTGGTGGCGGTGCGGCGGCAGGCGGAGCAGCAGGTGCAGCCCCCGCGGCGGGTGGGGAAGCGCCAGCAGGCGGAGCTCCCGCGGCAGGCGGCGCAGCACCCGCAGGTGGAGCCCCTCCGGCAGGTGGAGCAGCACCTCCGGCAGGCGGAGCAGCACCCCCGGCAGGCGCGGGTGGACCACCGGCAGGAAAAACACCATAATAAAATTTATGAAACATGAAATAAAAAACGAGGTTAATAAGCGATGAAATGGTTGCGCTGGTGGCATTTACTACCGCTATTTGTAATCATGATGGGTTGCCTTGGTTATTTTGGTAAAACCAAGATGATTGACCCTGCCGAAGCTGCATATAAAGCGGCATTAGCCGACTTTACTACCGCACGTGATGCCGCTAAAGCAAAAGAAGGTGATTATAAAAAAGCTTTTGAAGACCGACCGGGATATTGTAAAGAGTTTATCGCGGATTCTAAGGCCTTTAATATAATTCAACAGGCGATGCCAAATATTCATTGTATGTATGTCGAATACGCGAATAATAAAGAAGAAGGTTTGCGTAAATGGTATTACGATATGGGAAAAGGTTTAACCTTAAATGAACTCAGACGATGGGTTAAAAAATTTCCTGCGCAGAAAAGACCGACATTTGAATTTACCGGTACTCTTGGTTTTGCTGAAACTTTACCATCAGCAACTATTGTAAAAATAGCATTTGATGAACAGACTGTACGGGTACGCGGATATAACGAATTACAAAGTAAAATAGCAAATATGACAGGATATGGTTTTTGTCCGTATGTTATAAAATTTGTAGGTACCAGTATAGCCGCCGCCCCGGCAGCAGCACCTGCAGCCGGAGCACCGGGAGCAGCACCACCGGCGGGAGGCGCACCTGCTGCCGCACCTGCTCCAGCAACTCCACCTGCAGCAGCACCGGCAGCACCTACTAAAGCATCGATAAATAGTAATTCATTAATAGCAAAAGTATCATCAAGATTAAATAACAGATACCACGAACCTTACCAGGGATATTATATCGCAGGTGGATTTAATCCGAATATGCGTTTTGCCCAGGCAGCACCACCCCCATCAACTGGTGGTCCTCCTGCCGGCGCACCTGCTGCCGGAGCACCCGCCGGTGGCGCACCGCCTGCTGGAGCACCCGCTGCCGGAGCACCTGCCGGTGGAGCCCCTGCTGCCGGAGCACCCGCTGCCGGAGCACCCGCCCCTGCTGCTGGTGGAGGTGCCGGAGCTTTAACAATAAAAGTTATCAAAGAGATAAATGGTAAAAATGTATACGATCCAGTTAGGCCTATTTTAGAGTTTAAATATACCGCGGAAGCCTACTTTATGACTCAGAGTTGGGACCCGTATGGTGATGGGTCAAAAGCCGGAGTTAAGACTAAAGTAGATGAAGCGATGAAGGTATTGGCAGACCCGGGTACACCTAAAAAAGGTAAGGAACAATGGACACAACCATTGCCACCACCTATGTTATGGTTTATCCCTTTCCCAGAACCAAGTAAATGGTAAAAAATATGGTATAATTTTATTATAACAAAACAATGAATTATAAAATCGGGAAATGGAACAATTAAACAATTTTGTCGTTATAAAAATAGGTGGAGATAAATACGGTGATAACACCTGAACAAAAAAAGAAAATAATGATAATGGCAGGCATCTTTTTGGCGGCACTGGTTGCGTTTGTCTTAATCTTAGTCTTGCCAAAAATGAAAACACCACCACCTCCTGGTAACGAGGCCGCTGTACCGCAAACAACAACAACACCAGAAGGAAATGCACCACCGTCAACTACAACTCCGTCGCAAACACCACAGGGTAATGCACCTCCAGGTAATTCTGCAGGTAATCCGCCTCCTGGTGGGCCACCGCCGTCACCTGGTCAACCACCTAACGCAATGGGTACAACAACAGCAGGAGTAATGAGCAAACCTGCCCCTATTGTAGTACCGCCGACGGCTTTACCATCATTAACTCCACCGATTGCAATCAGTACTAAATACGATCCTTTCAGTGGTGGACCAGTTCCGCCTAAGCCAAAAATAATTAAAAAACCAGATCCGTTTTTAACCCCTTTCGATGAGAAAGTATATGCGGCAATTATGGATAGGTCAATCAAAAGTAACACCGCGAATGTAAGTGAAGGTGAAATCTACATCGCTTATGTTCCATTTGTTCATAACTCATCATACAAAGCAATGCCGTATGTTCCGGTAGCGCGTAAAGAAGAAAATATTGAAACACCACCGGGCAGGCATGCAGGATATGTATATTCTGAAGGTGGTAAAGTATTTGCTATCTTTGAAGATCAGACTCATCAACCGCGCGTAGTATCTGTAGGTGATAATTTAAACGGATATACAGTTAAATCAATAAATTACAACTCAATTACATTAAAAGACGATGTTCGTGAATATGTTTTGAAATTACAACCTGTAGATAGCTTCCAATGGGGTGCGAATGTTGAGGTTGACGCAGAATCAAATACACCCAGAAACTCCCCACCAAGATGGGGGAATAGGTGAAACTAAAGCTAAAATTAATGCGTATTAAATGTAGGTCAATTTACAGTGTATTGACCAAAAGGAATATTATGATGTACAGGTTATTTAAAATTGGTTTATTATCGGCAGTATTGCTTGTAGCAGGCATAGCATATCCACAAATTGCCAGCACCCGCAATGAAAATGGTATCGCAGTAACAATGGCTATTCGCGATGTGGATTTGCGTTTGGTTATTGATACTATGTTTGCCTCTACTGTTGATGTTTATCGTGTTAAATATGAAGATAATGCTGTACCATTTTTAGCCGGTCGGGTTTCACGGATGGATGTAAAAGGAATGCCTTTTGATTTGACTTTACGTAGAGTATTCGAAGACGCATCAGTTCCATTGGATTTCGCAAAATCCGCTATTAGTACTGGAATGCAATACACGATTTTTGCAAAAGCCGGCGCAACATATAATATTCCAAACCCTCCACAGGGTTTAGATCCATTAAATCAACCACCGCGTCAGCCAAATCCCAAACCTGGTGACAAAAATACAACCCGAAATCCGCTTCAGCCAACACCACCTGTTGCATTTGATTTGCAACCAGACCCGGTTTTGGAAGGTGATGATAATATACCAGTAATTGGACCACCGGAAAATTTAGGTGATCCTGTTATTGATAACGGTAATCCCGGACCAACTGATACCCCTCCGGTTATAGATCCAAACGGGGGAAACCCACCGGAAGATACAAACACAGATTTTTTACCGGAACCAGAAAAGAAAACAGAAAATGATCCGACATCTGTAACAAAACCAGCATCACAGGAATATTTTGTACGTATCATACCTGTCAGCAGTCTGAATCTTGGACAGTTGTCAAAATCTTTAGGTGTTAAAACAGCTAATATTAATGACTCACGCTCAACAGGAGGCGACTGGTGGGCATCCAGTAGTGGTTCAACGTCCACCGGCACATCTACTGGCACCGGCACCGGTACATCCACTGGTACAAATACCAGCGGAAGTTTTGGATCAAATAAGGCGAAAGATGTCCAGGAAGATATTACCCGCTTAATGACCCTTTATCAGGCAGTAGATTACGATTATCAAACATTATATACTCAGGCATTTAATATGAATGCACTGAAAAATTCCAGCATAACATCAGCAATCCGTGCGTTACGTAATAAACATGATAAACTGGCTTCAGATATCCAGGATAGATGGAGACTTTCAGATTCCAATTCAATTAACGCCATGCAGGATCGTGTTATGACATTGCAGGCAGATATTGATGATATTCGAACAATGGATGATTCACTGAAGAACCCGATGGCGCAACAGCAAAATCAGACTCCTCAGTATGATTCCAGTGGCAATATAATTAATACAAATACCGGTACAGATTTGAATTCTCAATTGCAACTGGTGCAGACTGGTTATCAGCAAGCTACTGCAAAATTTGCAAATGAACCACGTTACCGCACACTATTGAATAAAGTTAAGACCAGTATTGCTACCGCGCAAAATTCTATATTAAGCAATGCCGGTAAAAAAGGTACAAATAAAACCGCAACAAAAGCGTTGCAAACTGCTGCAGATACTCTAACCGCATTAGGCGTACCTGTTGATTTAGGAAATAGTTCTGTTAGTGGCAATCCATTATTAAACCAAATGGCCAACCCATATGGTACCCAGCAGCAGTATAACCCATATGGCACTCAACAACAATACAACCCGTATGGAACCCAGCAACAATACAACCCATATGGTAATCAACAGCAGCAGTATAATCCATACGGAACCCAACAACAGCAATACAACCCGTACGGTAATCAACAGCAGCAGTACAATCCATACGGAACTCAACAACAGTACAATCCATATGGTACCCAGACCCCGCAGTATAACCCATATGGTACTCAAACAACTGGTACTGACCCGAGAACACAATTTTCTCAGTTAGAAGCCAGTTATAATTCAATCAAAAGCCAGTCAACCGGTACTTTATCTAATGCACAAAGAAATGAACTTAATAGTATTATGAATACCGTAAACACTTTGCGTGGACAGGTAAATAATCAGAATTATATTAATAATCCTGCTAACTTAAACAATTTGAATAACAGTATGACGAATCTGCAATCAAAGATAAGTAATTATCAAAGTACTTATAATGTAAGTGGCACTGTTACTAATTCTGATGGTACAACCACCACCACCGCCAATACCGAGTTAGATACATTGAAAACAACCCTGAATACATCAAGTACAGATATTCAGGGAATTGATGACGCAATACGTAATTTTAACGCGACACAATTCTCAAAGATTACAAATATATATTCAAATGTTAACAACGTCAGAAGTACTATAAATCAAACTCAATTAGATATGATGAATGCAAATCCTAACGTCTCTAATATAAGGTCACGGGTAACACAGGTACAAACAAGAATTGTACAAATCAAGAGAGATGTATATTCCGTTCAACAGGATGTTCTTAATTATAGTCGGACTCAGTTAAGTACTTTAACAAAACTGGTTAACTCATCTATTGATGTTGTTAAAAATCAATATTCTGGTCAGGTTGATACCCATAATACAGACCTGCGTGATATTGAGTCTGATTTTAACACCTCAACATACATTCAGGATCCTGCAAATCAAAAGGACTGGGCAACCAGAGTACTTGATTTAATGTCATCAATTGAAGCGACTCGCGCTAATGTATTAACAGCAATTGCTAATAATAAATAACTTTTTGAAAAAAAATAATAAAAAAAACCCGCAGGAATACCACCTGCGGGTTGTCTTGTAGTGACAACGGTCTCAATATTCTATATAATGAATGCGAACTGCAGGAGCATCACGGATAATTTAATTTGCTTATTCCTTTAATGGAAAGGGGAAAACGTATGTGGTTAACTTTTTTGCCGGCATTTTCTCGGATAAAATATCTTCGCGGGATTATAGCAGGTGTTATAGTACTGATTTTGTCTACCGTCAGTTTTGCTGCAGGTAAGCAAATCACTTTTAACAATACGGGTTCATTAACTGCTTTAGTTGAGATGTTAAATGAATTTGCGCGTCAGGATGGAGTAAACATCGTACTTAAGACAGATGCTGACCCTGACGTTAAAATAAATGTTACTGGCAGTTTAGACGATATTGTTCGCGAAATGGCTAGTCAGGCAACTCTTTCATTTTGGCGTGAAGGCAACTCTATTTATATCGGTGCTAAAACAGAAGTTACAAAACCTGCCGGTGCTGATTATTTATCATTAATACAAAATCCTGTGCCACCTGTTAAACACGAAGATGTAGAACCGGCAATTGATAACGTTCCACTGCCACCAGTAAATAGCATCAAACGTAATAAACCATTAATTAAACGTGTGGATTTAAAATATATTTCAACCGCGGAATTATGTTGGATGTTAGGTATAAAAGGCACTTCATATGCTAATACTAAACAAAAACGCCAAATGCGCCAGCGATTAGAAGTATTATTAGGCGTACCCGGTATAAAGCAAATGAATGGACCATTAGGCAATGAACAGATTCATGGTGTTAATGATTTACCTTCTGTATTACCATCCTATGCTGCGGATTCAATAAATAACGCCTTAAATAATACCGTTAATAATGCCGCAGGTCAGGCAACCGGGTGGTACAATAACGCTATCAGCAATTTAATGTATAAAGGCAGTCTGACTGAATCTAATCAGATTTATCAGCCACAACAATTACCATATGGCCAGCAACAGCAATTGCCATATGGACAGCAACAGTTACCATATGGACAGCAACAGTTACCGTATGGTCAGCAACAGCAATTACCATACGGTCAGCAACAATTACCATATGGCCAACAGCAGTTGCCATATGGTCAACAACAACTTCCATATGGTCAGCAGCAATTGCCTTACGGTCAGCAACAGTTACCTTACGGTCAACAGCAGTTACCTTATGGCCAACAACAATTACCATACGGTCAGCAACAATTTCCAATGGGTCAGCAAAATGTTAATCCGTTAAATCCTAATGCCCCAACCGGTAATGTAGCAAGTGCCACACAGGGTGGTGACCTTGCCGCGTTTATGCCTCCGGATATTGATGAAGTGTTAGGTTTAGTCGGTTTGAACGCATTATTGGTTAAAGGTAAAAGCCAGGAATCATTAGACCAGTTTGAAGATTTAATTAAATGGCTTGACCAACCAGTGAAGCAGGTAATTGTTGAAGTAATGTTTGTACAGATGTCAGTTAAAGAAGCAATGTCATTAGGTTCATCATTCGAGTTCGCTGGCATGCCATTCAGTATGGTTCATACCGGTGGTGGTAATGAAGGTGACTTTGCAGCAAGATATGTAAAAGGTAATTTGCGCGTAGCAATTTCATCCTTACAGTCAGAAGGTAAGGCGAAGGTTGTAAACAACCCTCGTGTTGTAGTACAAAATGGTGGCACCGCATCTTTCCTGATGGATGAATCTGTACCATTTGTATTATTCCAGAATGAACCGAATGTAATGACCGGCGATACAACCCAAATACCAATTATTGAAATGGAAACATTCACACAGGGGATTACTGTTCAGGAAGTTACCATTCATCCTGATGATTCAGTTACTCTCCGCGTTGACCCGAAATTAGAAACACCTGGTGCCGGTATTCCAATACCTGGTGGCATAGGCGAATTACATGGTGGCAGCAGATATCTAATCGACACTATTGTACGTGTTAAAAATGGCGAGACTATTATGATGGGTGGCTTTATTGGTAAAACTGAAGTATCACAATTAAATAAAGTACCGTTACTTTATAATATTCCAATTATCGGACCAATGCTCTTCGGCACTAAATCAGAATCAAAGGATAACACTGAAACTTTGATTTTCATCACTCCAACTATTTTACGCGACGACCAGTCCGGTAATAGTTCTGATGGTATTCTGCCAGCATTGTTCTAAAATCTAAAACATCTAAGCCGGACAGTAAAATCTGTCCGGCTTTTTTTTGTAAAATGATTTTAACTTAACCATTAGTTAAAAGGTAATGTTCCATAATAATCGAAAATTTATATTGAAAATAGTTATTGGGGGAAAATAATGAAAAAAATTAAATCCGCTTTTGAATATGCTGTTCAGCGATATGCTGATCTTGGTGTCGATGCTGTAAAAGCCGTCGAAACACTGTCCGGCATTCCTATTTCCATGCATTGTTGGCAGGGAGATGATGTCTCTGGTTTTGAAAATCAGGGTACTATGGATGGCAGTGGATTGCAGGTAACAGGTGGTTATCCGGGAAAAGCACGTAATGCCGATGAATTACGTGCAGATATGGAAAAAGCATTTGCTATGATACCTGGCAAACATCGCATAAATCTGCATGCCAGTTATGCAGAGACAAATGGTGAAAATGTAGACCGCGACTCGCTGGAACCACGTCATTTTTCACGATGGATAGAATGGGCAAAAGAAAATGGAATCGGACTGGATTTTAATGGAACTTTTTTTGCACACCCCAAAGCGTCGGATGGTTTGTCATTATCTCATCCGGATGATGATATTCGCGCGTTCTGGGTAAACCACGCTATTGCATGCCGAAAAATAGGTTCGGCGATAGGCATTGCGCTTAATAACCCATGTGTTGTGAATGTATGGATTCCGGATGGGTCAAAAGATTTACCGGCAGACAGATTAGCACCGCGATTACGTCTGCAGGATTCACTGGATAAAATATTTGCTACAGAATTACCGGGTATTATTGATGTGGTAGAGTGTAAATTATTCGGTATCGGGTCAGAAAGTTATGTGGTTGGTTCACACGAATTCTATATGGGTTATGCCATAAAAAATAAAAAATCGTTATGTCTCGACAGTGGACATTTCCATCCAACTGAAGGCATTGCGGATAAAATTTCTTCTGTTCTTATGTATATTGATGAAATACTGCTTCATGTCAGTCGTGGCGTTCGCTGGGATTCAGATCACGTTGTTATCCTTAGTGATGAACTGAAAGCGTTGGCGGAAGAAATAGTTCGGGGTGGATTCCTAAATAGAGTGCATATTGGTCTGGATTATTTTGATGCCTCAATAAATCGCATTGCCGCCTGGGTAATAGGTATGCGAAATATGCAAAAAGCATTATTGATAGCATTATTAGAACCGACCGCGTTATTAAAACAATATGAAAATGCCGGTAATGGCGCAAATAGATTGGCATTAATGGAAGAATGTAAATCTTTACCATACAGTGCCGTTTGGGATTATTTATGTATGATTAATAAAGTACCGGTAGGAACAGCATGGATGGATGAAGTGCAGCAATATGAAAAAGATGTATTGCTGTCACGGTAATAACCATACGTTCGCTGTTATATTAAAAATATCTCTATAAATAGTTGCTTCAGCAATCTCTGCGACCGGTCATTGGGCTTATCGAAGTGACCTTTAGAGAATTGTCTGGTAAATAATAACGTGAGATAAATCTTACCTGTATCGATTCGTGAGTAGTTCTATTGAATTAAAGGAGATTACATGAGTAAAGCGCAAATGATATCTGAACCTTTTCCCGGGTTAGGTGAGATTATAACTCTCATCGGCGAGGCGGGCAGTCGTCTGGCAGAAATAGGGGCCAGCGAAGGTGCTGCCGGGAATATATCAGTTTATATTGGTTGGGCAACTGACCCGCGTCGCCGTTTTCCCATTGAAGAAGAGATACTATTACCTGTATCAGTTCCTCAATTAGCAGGGGCTTTGTTTCTTGTCACCGGTTCTGGCAGACGTCTGCGGGAGATAGGTAATGACCCCGAGGCTAATATCGGTGCGGTAGTAATAAATCCAGATGGTAAATCCGCAAAATTATATACATCTCATCGCAGATTATTCGCAAAATTAACCAGCGAGTTCAATAGTCATCTGGCACTTCACCAACAACAGGTTGCAAAGGGTGAATGTAATTTCCACGCCGTCATTCACGCCCAACCGGTTCACCTTACATTTCTTACCCATTTGCCACAGTATCAGGACGAGAAATATCTAAATCAGCATATATTACGCTGGCAACCGGAATTAATCGTTAACCTGCCATCCGGCGTTGCCCAGCTACCTTTTGCTATTCCTGGTTCAGAAAAATTGATGCAGGGAACAATGAAGGCAATGGATACCCACAATGTAGTGGTTTGGGGTAAACACGGCATTGTATCCCGCAGTCATACAAGCGTTAAAAAAGCATGTGACCTGATAGAATACGCCGATACCGGTGCCAGATATGAATATATGAATCTCGCCTCCGGTGAAAAGGCAGAAGGATTGACCGCGGAAGAAATAATTTCTGTCTGCGAAACATTTTCAATTGATCAGAAAGTGTTTTAAAGACAGTGAATATTTGAAAAAGTCCAGGTAATTGCAAAACCTATTTTTCCTGATTATAAATTGCAATTCCCAAAAGCCCCACCCCTCAATCTCCTTCCCGGAATGAGAGGGGAAGAACGTCAATCAGGGACTGACACTGAGTGGCGAAGCCAGGAAGGTGTCTGTCCCATCAGGATTATGCAAGTTTTTGCAAAAGCCTCAGTCATTACTGGTAATTTTAGAATAATTCGTATTTATTAATAAAAACAGATATCATTGTCAGTATGGAGATATTATATGCCGGGTACAATACTACTTATTGAAGATGATCGGCGAATACGGGAATTGTTGCCACGTTATTTTGCACAGGCGGCAATGACTATGCTGACTGCGGCAAATGGCGAATCTGGTTTGGCTATGTTGGTGGAAAAGCAACCGGATTTATTGTTGTTGGATGTTAATTTGCCGGATATCGATGGATGGTCAATTCTTAAGCGTATTCGTTATAATATTGCGCCGGATAAACCTGTAATCATGCTTACCGGACGCAGTGATATACCTGACCGTTTACTCGGGTTGGATTTAGGTGCAGATGACTACATTGTAAAACCTTTCGAACCCCTGGAGGTGGTTGCCCGGGTGAAAGCGGTGCTACGACGCACAAATGGCATAACTTCTTCGTCTGAGATACTTAATTATCCTGGGATGCGCATCGACCTGGCAGGGCGTGCGGTATGGCGTGAAGATGTAATTATTAACCTGACAACAAAAGAGTTTGATTTATTCGTGGCAATGGCAAAACAACCAGGCCGTGTTTTAACTCGGCAGACATTATATGATATTTGTTGGGGTGATGACTCTTTAGGTG
>CAZNLA010000018.1:0-25422 GCA_964573385.1 uncultured bacterium | reverse complement strand
GTCGCGACAGTCTGGGATTTGAACAGTTGGAACTTCCCGCTCAAACACTGGAAAGGGTGGCATACTGGTTTGCCCCGCCGCAAGAGATAGTGACAGAGATGATTCGCAAACAGTTTATTGTGGCGGAGGCATTGGTGGGGGTTGCAAATGTGCTGTTGGAGATAGCACCGATTTTCGTGATGTGTGATACCCAGGATATCGGCACCGTGGTGGACGCCGCCTGTCTGGGACGCGACGCGCTGTTTTTCCACGATAAATATCCCGGCGGCATGGGGTACGCCCGTCGTTGCATGGATGATATCGAGGAGATGATGCAGACCGCCTACACCGTTATATCAGAATGTTCATGTAAAGACGGTTGCCCCAGTTGTGTAGGGTCAGCAGTGCCGAATAGCGCGATGACCGACATTGACAGCATTGTAAGAGGAAGGATACCGGATAAAGCAGCAGCGAAAATGTTGCTGAAGATGGTGCTGGGAAAACAGAGTGAAATTAAAAATTAAAAGTAAAAAATTAAAAATAAATTGGCAAATGCAAAACCCAATAATATTTATTTTGTTCCGTAGTGAATACAATTACCTGTTTAATTTTTAATTTTTAATTTTGCATTTTTAATTTTCTTCACTTTGTAGTTTACTAAATTGCAAGCCAAAAACTGTATTTACCCTTGACATTACATATTAAAATGCTACAATTAATGCAAGCAGATGTTTGCTATATGTTATGACTAATCGTGATTATATTAAAAGATTGGAAAAGTTGAATGGTGGGCCGTTGCGCTATGCTGACCGGTCGGAGGGTGAACGTGAGCAGATTGAACAACGCGCGTCAAAAATGCATATACAACCAATAGCAACAGAGGTAAAACCTGTTAAATATTCGCGGTTGGTTCCGGTGGAAAAACCAGTTGAAGAGATTCCAAACATCGCGGTGGTTCTGGATAAAAATAACGAAGGGATTTACAACGCTGTGGTTCCATTGGAAAAACTATTATCCGGCGAAGTTGTGAAATCGGTAAAGGGTAATAGTTGTTATCAGGTTATAACCCGGGTCGAAAACCTTAATAAACGCTGGCATATTGTTAGGGATAACTTTTCTAATATTGCGTTTGACCCAAATGCCCCTATGTACCAACGTTGCGAGGCACGGGGATGTATGGGTCCAACCCATGATGGAATATTATTTGTTGACCTTGAGACCACCGGACTTGCCCAAACGCCATTATTTCTTATTGGCACATTGGGGTGGGAAGTTAATGACCTGGTGGTACGGCAATATCTGGCACGCGACTACGCGGAGGAAGCAGCAGTCATTGAATTTTTTGTTGATGAACTAACACGACGCACCATGTTGTCATCATTTAATGGTAAATCATTCGATATCCCGTATGTGCGCATGCGTTCCATCGCCAACAGCATAAAATGCGATATAAGTCACCCGCATTTTGACTTGTTGCATGAATGCCGGCGGGTATGGAAGGGATCATTGCCCAATTGCAAATTACAGACCCTGGAACAACGGGTATGCGGACGACCCGCGCGGGTGGGTGATATCCCCGGTCGCGATATTCCCATGGCATATCATAATTTTGTACGCAGTGGAAACGCGACAGAAATAGCACAGATAATGCACCACAACCTGCTTGACTTGCTTACCCTGGCAGAATTGGTAACGAAACTACCGGCGATTTAGGTACAAATTGGTTGTTGAAATTAAAGATTAAAAATTAAAGATTAAACAGGCAATTGCAAAACCTGTTTTTTCGTGATTTAAAATAGATAAATTGAATATAAATCAGGGACTGACACCGAGTGGCGAAGCCAGGAAGGTGTCTGTCCCATCGGGGTGTGGCTTATTGAAGTGACCTTTACCAAAGAAGGTCCTGCAATAAAAAACTCTGTGTTACTCTGTTAATAACTCCGTGTTGCTCTGTGGTTAAAAAACTGAATACTGAAAACTATCTTATCCTATAAATATCATGGTTCAAATATGTAAGCAACCTGGGGAGCCGGGCTGCGACCCTGTTCCAAACAGAGACCAAATTTGATGCTGAGTTTGATAAATGTTAAATATAATTGAACACTGAAAACTGTTTTCTGTATTACTCTGTGGTTAAAAAAAGAAAATCGAAAACCGAAAACTTAAAACTAAATTATGAATTTTCGCAATTTTATTGACGAGATAAAATCTTCATCCGGTTATTCCGGACAGATTGAATATATCCATGAAGTACCGGCGAAGGCAGCGGAGTTTGTTGATTATCCGGTTGCTGACCCGGCGGGAAAGTGGTTGCGTGATACCGGGATAAAGCAACTGTTTATTCATCAGGCGCAGTCTATTGACGCGGTTTCAACCGGTAAAGATGTGCTTGTTGCCACCGGTACGGCATCCGGTAAATCATTATGTTATACCGTGCCGTTGTTAAATATGCCGGATTCATCTGCCGCGTTACTGTTGTATCCTTCAAAAGCTCTTTGCCAGGACCAGTTTCAGCGTTTTCAGACGGCCATGACCGCGTCTGCATGTGGTGGTTTGGCAGGGGTATATGATGGCGATACCCCGGGGAATATGCGGAAAAAGATTCGCGACCACGGTCGTTTTTTATTTACTAATCCTGATATGCTTCACGCCGGTATAATGCCGCAACACCCACGTTGGGCACAGTTTTTGTCCCGGTTAAAATATGTTGTTGTTGATGAATTGCATGCCTATTCCGGCATTTTTGGCAGTAATATGGGTAATCTGTTACGGCGGTTTGACCGGTTATGCCGGCATTATGGTTCTTCACCACAATTTATCTGTTGCAGTGCGACGATAGCCAATCCACATGAAATGGCGCATGAATTAACCGGGCGTGATTTTGCTGTAATTGACCGCGATGGTAGTCCGCATGGCAGAAAAACCTTCGTATTTTGGAATCCACCGGTAATCCGCAATACGGTTATCAGGTCACGTCGCAGTGCCAATGTGGAAGCGCATGAATTAATGTCGCAATTGGTTGAGTCCGGTGTGCGCACCATAACCTTTAGTAAAACAAAGATGACCGCGGAGATGATTCATCGCTACGTAACTGATTATTTGCGTGTTAACCGACCCGGGTTGATGAGTAAAATTACCCCATATCGCGGTGGTTATTTGCCAACCGAAAGACGTGATATAGAACGAAAGTTGTTTAATGGTGAATTAATGGGGGTCAGTACCACCCGTGCGTTGGAACTGGGGATTGATGTTGGTGGTCTGGATGCCAGTCTGATGGTGGGTTACCCCGGGACGCTTGCGTCTTTTTATCAACAGGCAGGCCGTGCCGGCAGGTCAGATGATGAATCGTTAGTTATTCTTGTCGGTTTGGATACCCCTGCCAACCAGTATATAATGCGGCATCCGGAATATATATTTGAAAGACCGATTGAAAAAGCGGTATTGGATATTGATAACCCCTTTGTAATAACCGGACATATTCGCTGTGCTGCGCAGGAATTGGCAATTGACGATGTTGACCTGGCAATTTTTGGTAAATACGCGCGTATGGTGGCACAAATGCTGGCAGAAAATATGAAATTAAGTCACCTTGGCGACAGATGGTTCCATGCTGCCAGTGAGACACCGCAACATGAGATTTCGCTGCGCAGTTATTCCAACGCCAATGTGATGATTATGGATGCTGATACCGGTGCGGTTTTGGGTGAGGTTGATAAATATGATGCGGAACCGTTATTGCATCCGGAAGCTATTTACATGCATCTGGGAGATACTTACCGGGTATTAACATTGGATATGGAACGAAATATTGCCAGGGTGGTTCGTACCGAGTCGGACTATTATACACAACCGTTGGGTGGCACTGACGTTAACCACATTGATTACCAGTTGCGGGAAAAAGATTTCGGGAAAGATGGTAAGGCTTTTTGGGGTGAAGTAACTGCACATTTTCAAAATTTTGCTTTTGAGAAGGTTCGGTTTTATGAATTGGACGCAATATCGCGGCATGGTTTGGATTTACCACATTTATTGCTGGAGACGCAGGCGATATGGATAGTGCCGTCAGAGGAGATAATGCGGACTGTCCGTAAGGCAAATATGGACCCGATGAATGGGTTGCGGGGGATAGGATATGCAACACGTATGTTATTACCGCTCTTTTTCACTTGTGATACCCTGGATTTCTCGCATTCAATCGGAGCGACTAACGCTCCGTGGAACGCGATATTTATTTATGAAAGATACCCGCGCGGATTGGGATTTACTGAGAAAGTATATGAAAGAATCGGAGAAATTTTGCCGGCAGTATATCAACGGATAGTTGAATGTCCATGTGTTGACGGTTGTCCATGCTGTGTTGGCAAACCACTGCGGGGAGAATTAAACTGGAATCCGGAACGTGGTGAAGGTAGCATCCCCAGCAAATCCACCGCCGTTGCCATTCTGCAGGGGATGCTGGCAGACGGGAAATTGAATGAACAGGAATCCGAAACCCTAACCATAACCGATGAAGCGGAAGATATAAGAATGGAACGTATGTTGCGCCGCCGGCAGGAATGGATGCGAACACCACAGGCAGACCACCAGATAGAACATAATATTCAAACGAAATACCCAACCATGGAAAAACCGGAAACCCTGACCACTCCTGACCAGCAAACCCGTGGGGCACGTCGCGCCAAATCTTTGCGTGTAAGGTTAAATGAGAAAATTGAAGAAAAAAAGAGTTTAGAAAATATTAAAAAACCAGAAGATAACCCGGTGATTAAAGATGTTGATAATGCGCAGGAGATAACCAAAACCACAATTAAACTGGGTGATTCTATAGCAAGCAGAGTAAGAAAGATGAAAAACCAGTAATGAATTTAACCACGAAATACACGAAAGGCACGAAAAATGAATATTGGTTTATCATCTTCAGAATGATATAAAAATATTCAAGTTTAAAATCATGCAGAGTTCATACGGTCACTGAGACTGTTGAAATGACCTTTAACAAATCCTGACTTTTTATACGGAATTAGTTAGCAACGACTGTAATAGCTGTTTATTTCTGCATAAAACCTGCTATAACCATAACCAGACAACTGATTCCACCGGTAATGAAAACCATGTTGTTTTTTGCGTTACCAACATCAAATTTAAATGCCTGCTGACCGCCATTAAAAGCGAAGTAAAGAGCAATTGCCAGGCCTAATAAAGATGCAGCCAGTAATAGATATGCCCCGGTTTTGGCTATCAAACCACCTTTTGGCAATTGGTCTTCTGCCATTACATCTTTCCAATAGAGATCCCATTTTTTTATTCGTGGGTAAAGCAGTACCGTTACAGGCAATCCAAGAATTATTGCCGCCGCAAAGTTATTGATAGGTATAATTGTCCCTAATGCGGCAAATGGAACGTATCCCAGCAGGTCTACCCCCCAGGCTATCCATAATCCGCAGGCACATGAAGCAATAAGGCTGACAATGACAAATAATGTAATTTTTTTGCCACTTTTGCAGTCCGGCATCATATCATCATCTTTAAGTAATCCCAGGTTGTCCCATAATTTGTAAGGTATATACGCGAAAAAGAAGTTGCCAATGAAACCGAATGCTGAACCCCAGGATATGCTGCCACCCAGCAAGTCACCGATGGTGTTGCCAATCGCGGCGCCCCATGCCCCGGCAGGACCAAAGAAAAGCCCGAATGCCACCGGGGAATAAGGTTGCCGGGACGAACCTCGGTGAACCCGGGGATAAGCGGGATGGCTTTAAACGGGATGAGAATTGCGGCATAAATAGCGGCGGTAAGCGCAGCCAACACTATCATTCTGGTGTTTTTCCACATGGAAAATATTTCTTTCATCTTCAACTCCCTGACTTTTCTGATTTATTATACTTTATAATACAACTTAATGAATATAGCGAAAACGAAAAATGTTATGGCTAACACAGTGATGATATAATCCCATATGTTGTATTTTATCTTTATATAACTTGTTCTTTCCGCCGGGTAACCAAATCCTTTTGATTCAAGCGCCATCGCAAAGATGTTTGTGCTGCGGATGGTGGTAACTATGGCCGGAATCATTAATGGCAGATATTTTTTCATACGTTGGAATATATTACCACTATCAACATCCAAACCACGTGATTTTTGTGCCTGCAGAATTGTGTTTCCGGTATTAACAATCATGGGAACCATGCGGATGGCGGTTGATAAAGTAAATGCTCCCCTGTATGGAATACCGAGTTTTAGTAAACCTGCCGACAACTCTTCGATTTTTGTTGAAGAAACAAACGCGACACTGGATAAAATAATAATGATTAAGCCTAATCCGGCAGATATCCCTTTTTTTACTCCATCCGCGGTGATGAATAAGAACAATTTTTCGCCGGTATGAATGGTTAATACCCACATTATGAAAGTGATAATGAAGATAGAGAAAAATATAAAACGCATGCGCCAGACATTTGGTAAACATTTGCCAATTGCGCAATAACTAAGGGTGATGATTAACAAAATTATCTGATACCATGGAATTATAAACATTAACGCCGTTGCCATACAATATAACACTATAAGCATTTTTGTTCTGGGATCCAATGAATGCAGAAATGACCTGACATCAAGATACATAAATAGATTCATAACCGCATTCCTTTAATCTCTGTGCATTCCAGCATTTCATCAACTGACAGTAAAGTTTTGCCCATTTTGCTGGAAAGATTAACGATATGTGGTGGACGCAGATGAAATGACTCTAATGTCGACTCGTTTGAAAAAACTTCTCTGGTATTGCCGTATAAGGCTATTTTGCCATTATCAAGTACTGCTGTTTTATGGGCGTATTCAGAAGCAACCCACATGGTGTGGGTGATTATAATAATGGTATGTCCGTTTTCGTTTAATTGTTTTACCAGATCCATCATTCGTCGTTGTCCCGCGTAATCCAGACCTGTTGTCGGTTCATCCAGAATAATTACCCGTGGTCGCGCGGATAACACAGACGCGACCGCGACGCGTTGGCGGTCACCTTTTAATAAGGTAAAAGGGTCAGCCTTTTCCATACCATCAAGCCCTACAGCATGAAGTGATTCAGTAACGCGTTCCTTTATCTCTGCCTCTGTTACACCCCGTAACCTTGGACTGAAGGCTACTTCGTCAAATACTGTTTCAGTGAATATCTGGTGATCAGGATTTTGGAAGACATAACCTATCTCTTTGCCAATTTCAAATATAGAATGTCTGGTTGTATCCATACCGCAAACATTAACTTTCCCATTTGTGGGATGTAATAAGGCATTGATATGTTTTACCAGTGTTGTTTTTCCACAACCGTTGTGTCCTAAAATAGCCAGAAATTCTCCCTGTCGTACCTTTAGATTAATGCCTGAAATTGCTGTTTTGCCATTTGGATAGATATGTTCAAGATTTTCGATATCTATTAACAGTTCTCCGTAAGATTTTTCTCGTTCAGAATCTTTCTGTAAAATAAATTCATATTTTTCATCAGACAATGTAAAACCGGCATTTTTGAAAAATGGCAAAGCGGTATCTGGCATTAACGGGTAATCATGTTTGGGTATATGTTGGTAGTTTGATAGAAATTTGGGTATTTGCAATTGCATAATGCCTCATTCATCAAAGACTTCAATATCCGCTAAAATTTCTGCAGGATTTCCCTGGCTACGTATTTTGCCATCTTTTAATATTAATACTCTGTCTGCATGTAATGCTTCTTCTGTTTCATGTTCAATAATAATCAATGTTATTTTCTTCTCAGAACGAAGTTTTTCTGCGATTTTAAATATTCCTATTTTTCCAATTGGGTCAAGGTCGGTAGTAGGTTCATCCATACATAAAATGGTGGGTTTACCGGCCAGAACACTGCCGATAGCCAACCGCTGTTTTTCACCACCGGACAACGTTGAAGGTTCGCGGTCAGAGAAATCTGTTAATCCCACTACGTTAAGGGTGTCGTCAATAATTTCATCCATTTTATCATGTTCAATGCCAAAGTTTTCCGGGGCAAAAGCTATCTCAATACGGACATTTGTTGAAAAAAGTTGGCTTTCAAATTCCTGAAAAACCAGACCAATTTCCCGTGCCATTTGCGCAACCGGTGTTTTGCTGGCGTTAATCCCGTTAACACAAATATTGCCGGATAATTTTCCCCTGATTAATGCCGGTATTATGCCATTCAGGCAATTCGCAAGGGTAGATTTGCCGGAACCGGATGGACCAAGGATAACCAGAAACTCCCCCTGCGCGATATTCAAATTTATATTATCAAGCGCGTTATCTTCTTTGGTGTCCTTATATGCAAAAGTCAGATTATCTATTTCAATAGCGTTTTCCAAAAAACACCTCGTTTTGTTAAATAGTATACAGGTACATTATTTCATTTTTACCATAATATATCAACAGTTCAGGTGGGGATTGAGGCAAAAGAAGGTTCCACGAAAAGCCCCACCCCTCAATCCCCTCCCCGTAGGAGAGGGGAAGAATGTTAAATGAGGATTAGTGAAAAATGATAAAGATTAATAGGTGAACATCGAACTTCAAATTTAAAATAATTCAACATTTGACGTTGAATGTTCAATGGTCTCCGAAAACAAAAAAGCACATGTCTATTCTTGAAAGTACTGGTCATTAAATCCGATTATGAGTGACATCTCGTGTTTTTAAAAGTCATGAATAATTTATCCGGATTCATAATATGTTGTTGATTTTCCAGTAAAGAATTGGTAATATAAAGTAATCCGGTATACAAAATTTGCCGGTTTTTTGTGTTCACAGGGGGAAATCCTATGCGTATCTTTAGTTTATTGGCAGTTTTATGCTGTCTGCTTATCGGAATGGCAATTGCTGAGGAACCGATATCCGCGTATTTTGGCACTTCATCAGGAAGGCAGGTTTTTTGGCGTGGCGAAGCAGTCGGTATATCTCTGCTTTTGCCATTATCGGCACCTGCAGAGGCAGTAATAACGGTAAATAATGGCAATGGCAAAGATACGGTTTTATTCCGGGGTACTGTTTCTACACTAAATGGCAAAGGTTCACTGCATATTTTATTACCCACCGACAGGTTAGGTGCAGGCAGTTATTATTTCTCCGCCAACATTGGTAAAGATACCCGGAAAACAATGATAACTCTTCGTGAATCCACTGTTACATCACCGGGGATGATTATTGATGAATCCAGCAGTAATTTAGCCGCCAGTTCAAAGTTTGCCCGTCAGACCGGTATGATTAATTTCATGACGGATGGCCGGTTTAATGTTACAGATAAACGCATGTCAGAAACTTCAGAGCAGTTGAATGATATTTTCGACAAGTTTGCTGATCAGCAGATACTGTTTTGGAATCAGGATGCCAGTCGTCCCTTTAGTTTTTACCCACCGCATTCCACCGATAACACCGATGGCGAATACCTGCGTCGTATGATAATTGGCAATACTTTAATGAGCAGATATCCGGCGTTTGCCGGTCAACTTTTTGATTACGATCCAACCGGATTCATCGGTCATTATAATGGATTGGTAACTTATTGGGGCTGGGGTAATGACACCTTGCGTCAAGGGTTGAAAAGTTATCTGGAAGCGGATGAAAAAGCATTATATGATAATTTTCGCAAACAAAGCGGTATGGAACCTTTGACATCGGCAGAATCTTTGCAGTTAGCAGTGGCGTTGCATGTGCCGGAGGCAATGGGATATATTGACCTGCCCAGTAGACGTTGGGCAGAGCAGATTGCTGTCCGTGGGCTGCCGATGGAACCGGCAAAACTGGCAGAGTTAAAGAGTCGTGCATTTGCCTGGTACAGTTATTTGATGACACTTAATAAGCAACGATATTCAAAATATGTTCCCGCTTTACGTAGTGTTGATGCAACCCTGACATATTCAACCAGCAATACTATCAATCACAGTCGTCCCCGCGATGGCGCGTACCATGCGGCATCATATCAACCGTTGGATTTCAGATATGTAGCAGTATGGGATGATCAGGGTGGGGCACCCGAGCATATCTATGAAACAGCATTGGCGGCTACTTTGCTTAATGCCAACCGCACCCCCAACCAACCATTATGGATAGATACGGTATTTGGCATTCAAAATGGCAACCATTTCCGCAACGCTTTATTATTGGCGGGTCGTGGAGCGCAAGGCACCGGGTATGCCATGGAAATGGGGTCTAATCTTAATGGGTATATGGCTAAATCGTTGCCGACAAATGCTCCGGTTAATCAGGAAATCGCCATGAATGGCAAGTTTTACGAGCGTTTTGGCGGGTTGTTTGCCCGCACTCAACGCGCGCCAAAACTTGGACTGCTTTATTCAAAACGTCAGTGCATTATCACCCCGTATTCGCAGTCATATGTTGATGGTATGGTGAAAGCGATTTATTTGTTATCTCATATCGGTTTGCCACCGGAATTGATAACAGATGAAATGTTGGAAAGCGGATTGCCTGCGGGTATAGATACAATTGTGGTTTTACGCCAATCTGAATCTCTGCCGGAAAAATCTGCCAAAGCACTTGATGATTTCGTGAAGGGTGGGGGAAGGGTTATCGCCGATACCCACAGTACGGTAAATTGGAGTTTTCTTGAGCGTTCATCCGCGTTGGATTTACCGTTTTTTGATCTGGGACACCCATACAATGCCGCCACCGCGTATAATCGTCAGGACGCCACCATCGGCGAATTGCGAACATTAGCGGCACAACGATGTCCGCAATTGCGCGCTTTGTTGCAGGGAACTGTTAACCAATTGCCATTGGATGCTACTAACCAGGATGTGGCAGTAAGCACATTGCAGGGGGGAACCGGACAATTTGTTGTGGTGGCTAATGACAGCATGCTGGATTTCTCCGCGATGTTCAGCAAAGAACAACAGATGTCATTGGATTATCAGCGACTTTTTGTCGGGCATGGTATCGGTGCTATTGGCAGTTGGATGCCATTGCGGACAGATTTGCTGTTAAGTCCGGCATTAGGTGCTAATACCACGGTGTATGACCTGTTTGCTATGCGGCAAGTACCGATTACCAGAAAAGGTGGAACGCGAACCGTAGCATGTGATATGACCGGCGTGCCGGGACGTTTATACGCGGTTTATCCGAATAGTGTAGGGTGTGGTAAGGTTGCGGCAACGCAGAATGTAATTGCGGGTGATTCAGTGGTATTTCAATATCGTGCATTGGATTCAACCGGAAAAACGGTATCTGCTGTTGTACCGGTGGCAATCTCTTTGGCAGCACCAGATGGCAAGAGAAACATCATTCTATATCGCGCGACAGGTGCTGATGGTATATTACGTGGCACCATACCAACCGGTGCCAGCGATGTTGCCGGGACATATACTTTGCTGGCTCAGCAATTATTGGATGGATATAGTGTAACATTACCAATAAAGGTAAAGTCAGGTGGTTTCCCTGCTGTTTCTGTAACACAGGCAGTGCAGGTACGCGATCCGGGTGGAATAAAACAATTTTTTGCCGGCAAACCGGAAATTGTAATTCCGGTATTTGACGATTCATTATTGCCGATGGCACAGTCACTGGCGTCCGGGTTAATTAAACAGGGAGTGGCTGCCCGGGTTTGGAATAATCCGCCGGTGGTGAATTATACCGTCGGTTATTCAGTGCCAGAAAATGAACGGCCCAATAATGAAAAAGTAGATAAGGGTGAGGCCATTGGCAACGTGCAGTTCCAGAATATGGTAAACCATGTAAATGGTAATTTTTATGGTTCCGCCATGACCGGTTACCGGTATGGTAAACATATTCTGTTATTGGGGGTTCCCGGCAAAAATCGTGTGCTTGATGGTATTAAGGCATCCGGTCTGTTATGGACAGACCGTGTTACGGAATCACCGGGAGGCGCGTTAATACAGCAATTGCCGTGGGCATTGGGTTTGCGCGCGCAGACACTTGTGGTTTATGGTGGTGATATTAATGGATTAGGGTTTGGGATTAATAAATTACTTAATCTGCCGGCAAATGACGCCGTTACTGATGGTATTCGCAAGGCAAGGTCAGCAGTTATTACCGGTCATGGTGTGCCATTAAACATTAAACAACCGGAATCAAACAGCAAATTTACTTCATATGGATTACTTGATAATGCCCCGGATTATGTATCTGATTTCTCGATGGTATCAGTTACTGACGTGCAACAATTGGGCGATAAGATGGTGGTTACCCTTGCCCGGTATGGCAATTCGGTGACGGTTGTTGATAAAAATGCCGGTGTTCGATTTATTCCGGCAATATCCAGCACTGCCCAGGCACATTGTGGTAAGTCCATAATTGTAACTGCCACCACGGGGATGACCTTTGCATGGTCGGTGGAAGGACGTCCTTTGTGGCGCGCCATGGGTAATTTTAAAGATATTATACCCGGCACAGATGATGTATTGGTGGAAAGCGATGAAAAGGTGAGTGATAACCGCATGCTGGTTGCCGGTGTTGCCGCAAAGTTGGAAAAGCTTATCTACCGGGTAAATCCTGCCGGTGATAGCAGTATATATATGGACGAATTGCCATCGGTAAAAAAACAGGCGGAAATTTATACAGCAACGGCAGTGGTGGAAAAGAAAGGGCATGATGACATATTAAAAGGTGTCACAGTTAAAGATACCCGCACCGGTAAAGAGATAACCGGATTGCAATTAAGCGCGGAAAAAGCCGCCTGGAATCTGCCATTCCAGGTGCGTGAAACACTTAAAACCGGCAACAAGGGAGATATTCTGCTGGTATTCCGCCGATATCCCGGTGAAAACAGTGTGCAACTTTACAATTCTGTTGATGGAACAGTAACAAAATATTCAATGCAGACAGAATATCTCACTGATGCGTCTGTGTCGGCGGATGAATCTGCCATCGCAATGTGTGGCGCAGAGGGTGATGTGCAGATAATCGACCTGAAGAAAAAGGTAACTAATAGTTATCACACCGGTGCGTTCCCCAATCTGTTCCCCGGTAATACTACTTTTGGTGCTGGTCGTTTTATTGTCGGCACCGCGAATGGTAAATTAATGTTTGTTGATATTGATAATATTTCATCCATTAATTTTCTTAATATACCGTCACCATCAGTTGATGATGAATATAAAGTGTCACGTGATACTAAATTAATAACATGGTCTAACCCGCCGGCATTCAGTGGCAAAATCCCGTTGAATAATTTTTACTGGTATCTGAAAGACGCGGAAGGCACACCTAAAATGATTAATTTCACCCCCGGAACAGCCATAGATTTCCGGTGGTTGGATATCGCGCAGGGGTTGGTGAAGATTCCCGCGGCAAAATCATACACCATCACCATGCGTGTTGCCGCGAAATATTTTGACGACATACCACTTGCCCAGTCATCATGGAGTAGTATTCTGGATATGCGCGGTAAAGTAATTAAAAACGAACGTCCCGCACCATCTTTCCGCATCTGGCTTGATGGCAAATCTATCCTGAATGTTGCTCCGCAGGACGGCGTATTACAACCGTTTGTCACCCCACCAATCAAAGAAGGTTGGGCGATACTGAAGCCGAAAGATAATGAATACACCACCTTCACCGCCACCCTTGACCTACCCGCCGGCACTCATCTGTTTGGTCTGGAACCGGTGAATATGGAAGACTGTTTTATGTTAACGATGGATGTGAAGGGTAATTAGGAAGGAAAGAATTGTTATTGACATTCTTGCATATGTTTTTGTGTAATATATGCAAGAATGTCAATAAAAGGAAATTTTTTATGACTAATAGGAAACAAATTTTAAATATGGCACAGGTTGCACGGGCATTAATATCAGATTTAAATACTTTGCATTTATTTTGGGTGTTCAAAGTTACATAATGCAACACACCTTGTCTACCATTCCGATTAAAACGCTTAACCATCACAAAATCCTTTGCAATAACATGGCAGTTTCTGGGGAGCCGAGTTGCGACCCTGTTCCAAACTGAGACTACATCACTAACTGATGTTAATTATATAAAATATTTCTACTTTTGATAACTTATTCTTTGCGGACAAGTCTAATACTTACCAAAAGAAAAACCACCCATCAATTACAGTCTCAGTTTGGAACAGGGTCGCGGCCCGGCTCCCCACAATTAACAACAAAACTACATTTTTCATAAGCAGTAAAATAAGGTAAAATATATTTATGATAAAAAACAACGTAATGTTATTATCCCTTTTACTCATTTGCTATTTTGCTCATGTTGTATTGGCTGACAATATACCTGAAGCAATTAAACAACCAGATAGGAAGGTTAACCCAAAGGATAGTGCTGAATTAATACTGATTCCTGCCGGTGATTTCCTGATGGGAAGTGAGAATGCTGATAAAATTGCCAGAAAAGATCAGAAACCACAACACAAAGTTTTTCTTGATACTTATTATATTTATAAGACCGAAGTGACGGTGGCACAATACCGTAAATTCTGTGAAGAAACAAAACGAAAAATGCCAGTAGAACCACCATGGAAATGGCAGGACAACCATCCAATTCTTAATATCACATGGGATGACGCGAAGTATTATGCGGACTGGGCCGGGGTAACACTACCTACCGAAGCCCAATGGGAAAAAGCAGCACGTGGAACAGATGGACGTATTTACCCATGGGGAAATGAATGGGATGCAAGCAAATTACAATGTTCAAAGACTGAATGGGGTGATGTTGGTAAGACTGCACCAGTTGGCAGTTTTCCAGCAGGAGCAAGTCCATATGGTGTGTTAGATATGGCTGGCAATGTATGGGAATGGTGTGCGGATTGGTATTCCCCGGATTATTATAAAACGACACCACTGAATAATCCTACCGGACCGGAAACCAAAGACCTTAAAGAAATAAACTTACGTGTGTTACATGGTGGTTGCTGGGGTGGTTTTAATTCTGATAACTTTCGGGTTGCTTTACGATACTATATCTATCTTCCGACAAATAAGTACTTCTACATTGGTTTCAGGTGTGTTATTAACTCACCACAAAAGTAAATTTCAATGTATCATATTCCAGAAATAATGCATTTGTAAAGTTAACTGGGCTTAAATAATTATGCACAGAATATAGAAAACTTTTAGGGAGTTGGGCTACGATCCTGTTCCAAACTGATACTACATCACTAACAGATGCTTATTATATGAAATATATTTTCTTTTGATAACATATTCTTGATTCCAAATAACACCTTGATTTATATAGAAAAATTAATTTGAAATAATGATAAATTGTGTTTTGTAAGAAACTGTATAAATAAAAGGTGACTATGGTAATTTCACGAATATTAAAAAATATTCTGCTTGAAATTCACGAGTTAAAAACTGGTGATACAATTTATTTGCAGTTAGTTTATCTGATATATGTTGTAGTGACAACCATAAGGAAAAACAATGAAAAAGTTATCATCTAAAGAACGGGTTTTAACGACACTGGCGCGGCAGGAACCTGACCGGGTGCCAATCGGTTATTCCGCCAACGCCGGCATTGATTCGCGACTAAAAGCGCATTACGGATTAAAAGCCGATGATTGGGCGGGGTTGGCAGATGTGCTGGGTGTCGATTTTCGCGGGATTGGCGCACCATACATCGGCAAACGCCTGCACTCGGAACCATCGGTTGACCGTCATGTTGACCCGTTGTGGGGATGGGTGACAAAACTGGTTGAACATGAAAGCGGTAATTACTGGGATTATTGCGATTTTCCGTTGATTGAAGCCGACAAGGAAACAATTGCCAATTGGCCAATGCCCTCGGTAGACGACTTCGATTATTCTCAAATGGCGGAGCATTGCAAGGCAAATGAGGAATATGCGATATTCGTCGGTGGAGCCGGACTGGGATGCATTATTAATACCGCCGGTTTTTTGCGCGGCATGGAACAGGTTTTTGTTGATTTAGCACTTGACGAAGAAGCCGGTCTGCTACTTATTGACCGGATGCTGGCCGTACAATTAGAGATGACACGCCGACAACTGGAAGCGGCAAAAGGCGGCGTCGACTTTATGTGGATTGGCGAGGATTTGGGAACACAGCGTGGCCCACTGATAAGCATGGAAACTTTCCAACGACACATAAAACCGCGTCATCAACCATTCTTTGACCTGGCGAAAGCATATAACCTGCCGGTGATGATGCACACCTGCGGCAGCAGCAGTTGGGCTTACGATGAATATATAAACATGGGTTTGACCGCAGCGGACACCCTGCAACCGGAAGCGGCAGATATGTCGCCAGCATACCTGAAAGCACGCTTCGGCAACCGCCTGGCATTTCACGGTTGTATCAGCACCGCCGGCCCGGTGGCATACGGCACCGTGGAAGACACCATCAAAAACTGCAAAGAAACCCTGGAAGTAATGATGCCCGGTGGCGGTTACTGTTTCTCCCCCACCCACTGTCTTCAGGATAATTCACCGACGGAAAATGTGGTGGCGATGTATGCGACGGCGCATGAGTTTGGAAGGTATTGAAGATTTAGTTTTAGTTTTCGGTGGTTGAACTAGTGTTTATGGTCACTTCAATAGGTTCAATGACCGGTTTCTGAGACTGTCGAATTGACCATTTTAAAGCAGTTTTCTCTTTGAAAGAGAAAGTTCTTAAAGATAATAAGTCTAAGTGGGGATATGACTTCTCCATCTTCTTTCCCATATACATATTGTTGATGTCAATAGTGCAGAAATAAGGTTTATCGCCATATATGCCAATTGGCTTACCGAGTAACTTTTCGCATTCAATTATAGTTATTTCATTTTTCCTTTTGATACTTGTTCACATACCACACCTTAATTTTTCAATTTTCTACGTTTCGCGCTAATAACCAGCCATCCATGGTCAATACTGTGCTCCATCACATTGTAAATGTGAAAAATTACGGTCTTGGTGAGGCGCAACGGAAACCGAAGTAGTCGTCGCAGTGGATCGGGTTGTACTCAACGCGAAAAGCGCTGCGATAACTGTAGATGTTGATGAGGTAGCAGTTGTAGTAGTCAATCCACGAACCACCTCGTAGCACGTGGTTCTCTCCTGTTACCGGCCCAGTAGGGTTCTTCGTCGGTGCATTCTTATAATAATCTTCACCATACCAATCAGCACACCATTCCCACGCATTACCCGCCATATCCATCACACCATAAGGGCTGGCACCGGTTGGGAAACTACCCACCGGGTGGGTTCCCCGCCGTATCGTATTACCTTTACCAGAATTATCCCAATTTGCACATTTTGTTGTATCCCACGTAGTTCCCCACGGGTAAACACGGCCATCAATTCCCCGTGCCGCCTTTTCCCACTGCGCCTCTGTTGGTAATGCCATACCTGCCCAGTTAGCGTATGCCTTTGCATCATTCCAGTTGACATTTACTATCGGGTGATTTCCTTTCCAACCCCAGTCAGGTGCATCCGGCATTTTCCTTCTTGTCGCCGTACAGAATGTAAGGTACTGTGCCACCGTCACCTCGGTTTTATACATATAATAAGCATCAAGATAGACTTTGTGCTGTGGTTTCTCATAATCGTGTGCAGCAGCATCAGTATCATTGCTGCCCATTAAAAACTCACCAGCAGGCACTAACACCATCTCAGCACCATCTTTCGGGTTCACTTTTGTCTTAGTTATTGTTTTATTTTTTGTTGAAGTTATCTTTTTTGTTGATATTTGCTTATGAGTAAGGGGCTTTCCCCATGCATCAACTGACAACATGGTACACACAAAAGAGCATACCAGTATTAACACAACTAACATAACTTTATTCATGAAATCCAGTCTCCTATGTTGTTGATTTTATAGATAGATAATAGGTCGAAGTAGGGATATGACATATGTTGATATTGAAAAATTTGGACTTAATTATTTATATAGTGGGTAAAATATATTTAAATCCACTATATAAAAATATTGATAACTTTATATTACTGATATAATGCTGGTTCAACTACTCCAATACAAGCTGTTGATGAATAATGACTTCCATTTGTAACTGTTGTACGTCCCTTTTCATCACAGGATTCAACAGAAATTGCAAACTTTTCAACATTTTCAACATCTACATTCATTTCAAAAGGCAAAGTTCCGTTTGAAATAGTTTTAGTTTGAGAAATCACATCTACTTTACCATTTAATACACTATAAAAAACAACTTTAACTGTATCCATTTTATCTTTAACACTATTATGCACTACTATCTTACAACGAAGTTTTGTATATTTCATTTTTAAATAGTATGTATTTGTAATCCAGCAATCACGTGATAAATTAAATAATAAACCTTGTTTATATCTTTCTTCAGTATTGTCTATATCACTTGCCTGATCCCAAGATCTAATAGATTTATAATCTGCAGCAATAGCTTCATTGTATCCTAATTCCCAACAATATCTTTGCGAACTTATAGGTGTAATACCAGATAACCATGCAGCAGGTTTACCTTCTGGCATCTTTCCTATATACAATGTTTGAGTTTTATTATCAAACTGTACAGGTTTATCAAACGCCTTTGCAATCGCGTTAACAGGTAAATAGGTGTTTCCGTCACTAACAAATGGTTCAATACGTTTGTTAGCGGAATCTGTCATATACAACTCTTTACCATCAACAATTACTTTAATGTTGTTGTAAGTTACCTGAATTTGCTTTGACACCGCAGCTAAAGCAGATGGCATCATGGTATACATTACAGTTGCCATAGTCATACCTAATAAGGTATACATGAGTTTTTGTTTCATTTTTTTGCTCCTTTTATTTCAAACATTTATCAGTTAGAAATCAAATCCGAGTAATAAAGTCATGATTTATAATAAGAATAACTTCATTTTATATTTATTCTGAAAATTAAATTTTAATATCTATTTGTAAAGTACAACATACAGTTATATACCTATGTAGATTTTTAAATAATGCATAGTGGTGGTACTAACATGACTTAAATCGTGTTTTATTGGAAAACGATATGTCATTTCTCTCCTTTCTTGAAAGATATGATTTTTTAACTCTAACATTTCTGATATACCGACTAAAACAATGACACTATGTCATGTTTCAAATTATATATAATTACCGCAGATTTGAGAGGTAAATATTTATTATCAAATACCCATTTCACCTTACTGTTGAGAGTTAAATATGATAAATATGCAAAATCTGGGCGTAAGTCAGGTGTATTAACAAAAGGTCCATGCTTATAACGAGCTAATTGGTATATATTATCTAGTTTATTGAAAGCGACACATTGGTTAATATATATGTATAGATCTTGATTTAAGTTTTCTGATATTTCATCTACATTCCCCATGTCAAGGATATGGCTTTCAGCCGACTTTTTAAAAAGATGGTAGTTAATAATTTCATCAGAATCTTGTATAATTTGGATAGCTTCTTCATAACTACACCCAGTTGGTAGCAATGCTTTTTTATACCTTTTAGAAGTTATATCAGTCATTTTCTTAACGTCTTCGATTGGGAAATTTGTTGTTAACCACCATAATGATTTATGTTCAGCATTTTTAAATCCTAAATAGCATAGTGTATCATGCAGTTTCGCAGTTTCATCGACGATGTTAATGGGTGGTACATCAAGATTACCTAATTCTTTCGCAGCTATATTTTGTCCACCGCTCCATTCAGCTCCAAACCAATTACTACCTTTATACTTCGACACATATCTTTCTTCACGACCTAATATATCAGATTTTTTAGGTCTTGCCCTATATTTCCTTCCCATTTCCTCCATGATCGTTTGAAAGCATTTCGGATCTGCTAAACTATTACTATTGGTTATATTAACTGGACTATTCTGCGGATTTTTTTGTATTTCGTTACTGGAAACGGTTTGTTGCAAGATTTGATTAGGTGCTTTTACAGGTGCATTACAGAATGTTTCAGTATTCGTATCATTAGCAATCATAAAAGAAAAGAGAAGGTTTTTTTCACGTGGCAAACCTTGACCATTATCAACAAAGATATATTCTTCAAATGAACATGCTGTATCCTTTGTAGACACTGTATGTGTTTGATAGAGATATATTGTCGTTAATAGTTGCCTTCCTGCCTCCAGGTAAATGCGGACGCATACTCTAGGAATTTGCGGTGAAGATGCAACCATCGCTGATTCACTTACTCGTACTGACACGTAGAACGCATCATACTTACGTAGAGGTGATCCTTTAGGGTATTTTATATTTTCCGACAAGTACCGTGCTTCAACAAAATCAAAGGCTTTTACATTAGTATGTGATTGCACTTGTGTTACAGGTGAAGTATCTGCATCAGGAACATTAACAGGGGTCTCAATTGGCATACTTCCATTATTTAATATTGTTCCATTAGGTATATAAACATGAAATGGCTTATGACCGTAATATAATTTACGATCTATATGCCGGTAATCACTAATAAAACCTATATCAGTCTTTATTTCAATATGACCATCTCTATGTCCTGGACCACTTTCATATACACAAATAGCTCCATTAGACAAGGTGTTGATGTCAATATTATTTAAATTATTAACTTCGGAGTAATAATTTAAGAAATCAGTTCCTGCAATTCCAGTAGTAGGAAATAAATAAGCAGAAGCAACTCTAATAGTTTTTATACCAGCTTCATCTAATATATTTTGAACTCCATTAAGACACTGAGAACCCGGGGTCGTAATATTCCCATATTTTTGTTTTGCAATGGAAGCAATTTTATCACCTATCTTAGAGTTATCATATACATTATTATTAACTGGCTTTACTTGAGGAATTGATATTACTTTATTAGTTATCGAGTTCTTAACTCCATCACCTTTCGCAATGATTGAACATTGATAACTTTTACCGCGTCCTGTTGGTAATATTGATGACACTGACCAATTGGCATAATATTTATTTAACCAATTTTGTGGTGAGGCATTAAATGTTAATTTGGTGTAGTCATCACCTCTATATAATATCTTATTGCCATCTTTAATGATTAAATAAAATCCACTATTTGTTGGTAATTGCTTTGATCCGAAATTTACTACTGCTTCTACACAATCGTTCTGTTGATTATATAATACTGAGAAATCATTATCAGTAATTTCTTGAACTACTGGAAAATTATCAGGAACTTTAACAGGAATATCATTTCCAACAGACTGAGGAGTGGTAGGTATGCTCACTCTCAGCGTAAATTCCCCTACAGTCTGTATCTTCTCACCCTCAGGCTGCATTCCGATGATGATATGGTAATCTCCAGGGGTCGTAAAAGGCCTTTGGTTTGTAGTGAGAATAACTTTCTTCAAGTCGACCATTGTTGTATGTGGATTAACCCTATAAACGGTGAAGGGGGCATTTGGTGATCCACTCCATCCATTGACTGTCAGCAATATTCCGACAATCTGCTTTGTACATTGGAACGTGCCTGACAGTATTGGTCGACTACCCATAGTAACAGTCATTGTATCAGGCAAACCATTCACGCTGATTATTGACAAACCGGTCGTCTGCACAGTGGGTGTACCAGTGGTTGGCAGTGTATCATTATTGGTCTGTGGGGTTGGCACGGTTATGGGTGGAGTGTTTGGTATGCCTGTCACCCTCAGCGTAAATTCCCCCACCGTCTGTATCTTCTCCCCTTCAGGTTGCATCTCGATGGTAATATGGTAATCTCCTGGGGTTGTGAAAGGCCTTTGAGTTGTAGTGAGGATGACTTTCTTCAAGTCGACCATTGTCGTATGTGGATTCACCCTATAAACGGTGAAGGGGGCATTTGGTGACCCACTCCAGCCATGGACTGTCAGCAATATTCCGACAATCTGCTTAGTGCATTGGAATGTGCCTGACAGTATTGGTCGACTACCCATAATAACAGTCGTTGTATCAGGCAAACCATTCACGCTTATTATTGACGAACCGGTCGTCTGCATAGTGGGTGTACCAGTGGTTGGCGGCGTATTATTATTGGTCTGTTGGGTGGGAACGGTCACGGGTGGGGTGTTTGGATTAGTTCCTATTGTAGCAGTGACTACAACAGGGACAATTTTTTGTTTATCCAGATATGTAATAACTAACTCGGTGTTGCCTTCTCTGATTCCGACCATTGTCCCATTTCCTGGTGCTTGCGCAATCATCGTATTTTTCATTTTAAACAGATAATCATTTGTCCATGTAATATCCTTTGTACTGTTATCATTAAATTGTGCTGTAATTTTGATTTTTGATGTAAATGGCACTTTTTCACCGACTATTAATGAAATTTGTTCAGTGTTAACCAGAATATCTATTAATTTCGGTGTATTATTACTGGGTTGTGGGGTTGGCACAATTACCGGCGGGGTGGGTATATTAGCCTGAGTTTTGGCAGTGACTACGACAGGGATAATTTTCTGTTTATCCTGATATGTAATGACTAACTCCGTGTTGCCTTCTCTGATTCCGACCATTGTCCCATTTTTAGGTGCTTGCGCAATTGCTGTATTATTCATTTTAAATTGATAATCGTTTGTCCAGGTAATATCCTTTGTGCTGTTATCACTAAATTGTGCAGTGATTTTAATCTTTGATGTGAATTGTGCATTTTCACCGACTATTAATGAAATATGGTCGGCATTAACCAAAATATCCTTTAATTTCGGTGTATTATTACTGGGTTGTGGGGTGGTCACTGCGACTGGTGGGGTGGGTGAATTGCCTGCAACCTGAAATATAACCGAAATCCCTGTGTTATCTGTCCATTGCTCTATACCATCGTTACCGATTGCACCAACAGCTACTTTATATTGATTTCCTGCAATTAATTTGGATTTATCTAAAATATAATATGTTTTTTTCTGAATATTTTCTTGGTTTACAATGATAACATTATTCGTCAAATTTCTAACACCGATAGCATAACTATCAGCACCAGAAACTACTGTCCACCTAATTAATACATTAGCTAATGGCAATGTAATACCATTAGTCGGTGTAATGAATTGCGGTGATTTTTGGGGAGAAACAGACCAAATAAATGTTGGACTGCAAGTGAATATAATAGCTAAAATTGCTATCATTACAAATTGATGCATATTGCATACGATTGAATCTCTTAAACGCATTTAACTTTTCCTTTTTTCGTTGTTATCGATTACTTTCTAATTATGAAAAACCTGATAAATTATTTTACAGGTGCAGTTTCTACCCTTGTGTCTTTTGATGGCACAGGAAAGCGGATCACATCTTCTTTCTGAAAATCAGTACCATCTATCGGTATAGCAACAGCAATTGAAGGCTCTACAGATATAACTTTACACGAACCCAACCTCGGACCTTTAGTATTACCAATAATAATTTTTGTTATTGGGTCTTTAATAGGACGTCCAGCACGATAAACATCAAGAATATCATCTACCTTTAATCCCATATCGCTACCGGCATTAAGGTAAAGTGTTGTTTTAGGGTCAGTATCAGCATTATCTATCTCAGCTATTGCGCATTCCCAGGTGATCTTTTCTAATTTTTCTATAATTTTTGCAACTGCAATTTCAATGGCTTGCCGTGTTGCTTTTCCAAGTGGTGTTTGATTTGCACTACTCATTGCTATATTAAAGTCTTTATTATCATCCGAATACTCATTTTTTTTCTTATCATATCCGATATCGTTGGATGAACCTTTTGCTTTGCCTTCAGCTTTAACTGAATCTATAATTTGACTTGTTTTAACATCATACAAACGTATATCAAGAGTAACAGATGCTGTAGATTCATTTCGACCAAGTGTAATTCCCCAAAAGCCTGTTGAACCACCAATACTTGAACGATTATAGGAATATTCAGTGATTGCACCTCGCACCAGTGCCTGAGCGCCTAATAAATTACCAGGTGCAACAACACCATCAGGATCAAAATCAGCATCATTATTCAGTGCTTTCTCAGTTTGTATATCTTCCATTGATTTACGTTCTAATACTATGAATCTTTTAGAACTTACTAATGCAGTAATCAACATTTCAGACATACCAGTACCGAAATCAGTGGGTGGTGGAATATTTATTGTAGTAGTTGATGATGAACCATTTTGATCATATGATACATCATTGGTAATAACAGTTTTTAATTCCAAATCCATAACAGCTATCCGCTTTTTAGGTCCACTATATTCTATTATAGAAACCGGTGGATTCTTTTCCACCTTAGGTTTTGATTTTGCAATTGCAAAACCGACACTCATTGCTAAAAGCAACAAAAAGAAACATAACTTAAACATTAACACATTTCCCTGTTTTTATTTATCAATACCTTCATTTGGCATAGATATCCATTTATAACCGAAACACTTCTCATATATTAATAACATGTAACTTGAATTATAAATAATCAAATATTTATCCAATATTTGATTATTTATTTTTCGGGTAAACTTAACATTTATAATTACATCTGTCAAATTATAAGTTTAAAATTTTAAAAACTACAAAGAAACCCTGAAATAATGATGCCTGGCGGTGGATACTGCTTCTCACCAACCCACTGCCTGTAGGATAATTCTCCGACAGAAAATGTGGTGGCGATGTATGCGACGGCGCATGAGTTTGGAAGGTATTGAAGATTTAGTTTTTAGTTTTCGATGGTTGGGCTATTTGTAATTATGCGGTCAATTGCAAAACTTAGTTGAATTGTATGGAATGCCGGGGACGGCATTCCGTACAATAAAAAATCAGATATTGATTACTGAAAACTGATCACCAAAAACTCACTTCATTATCGGTGAAAATAGTCTTTGGCGGTATTTGCACGGACTAACCCGGTAGTATTGTTTGAATTGTTTGGAGAAGTGGAATATATCGTGATATCCGGATTGGGTGGCTATGGTTGCTATGCTTAGATTGGTGTCATGAAGTAAATATGCCGCGTTCTGCAAGCGCGCGTTAATTATATATTCGCCAGCAGAAACCCCGAAATATTTTTTAAATTGGCTGCAAAAATATGGCACTGAAAGACAAACCTGGCGGGCAAGGTCATCCAGGGGTAGTTTTTCTTTTATATGCACACTGATATATTCTTTCAACAATAAGAACTGATGTGGTATGCATTGGTGTTCACCGGTTATCTGCCGTGCAAGTTCCAACATAAAATTGTGGATAATATTTTTCGCTATTTCTTCTGACGGTAACAGGTAACCAGCAACTTCATTATATAGCGCAAAGAGATACTTATCGATAATTGTCGGGTCAGAAATTGCGAAAGGTTTATTGCAGGGGATATCAGTTTCAATAATAATCTTTCTCAACCAATTCCCATCCGCGTGCATCCATGAATGTGTCCATTTGATATCTTCATTACCATAATATTGGCCATGTTCAGCATCCCAAATCATCATTGTTTCAGAAGGATATCTTTTTATTATACCATCTGCCTGAATATCAACAGCATCATAAAAAAACATCACAGTAATCCCATAGATCCTAAAAATCAATGATTTTCAGGATATTTTTATTT
>CAZNLA010000017.1:0-26023 GCA_964573385.1 uncultured bacterium | reverse complement strand
GCCGAATATGAATCTGTGCCGGGGGCATCTTTCGGACAGGTTTTTCTTTCCGTTAATTTTTTTTCGCTTATCAAACAAGATTGTAAACCGATTTGTGGTGTAGATTCCGGAAAAACAGCCTTATCCTGACGGTACGCAATAAGCGCAGCACCTATTTCCCGCATATTATTCATGCAGGTAGCCTTGTATCCACTTTTGCGGGCATTAGTAATCACAGGAATTAAAATTGCTGCTAAAACAGCGATAATACCTATAACCACCAATAATTCAACCAGTGTAAAACCACTTCTTTTCATATCTAAACCCTCGCTTGTATTAATTACGAATTACGAATTACGAATTACGAATTACGAATTACGAATTACTGTGCCCCACCCCTCAATCCCCTCCCCGATGGAGAGGGGAAGAACGTTAATCTGGGACTGATACCGAGTGGCGAAGCCAGAAAGGTGTCTGTCCCATCAGGATTATGCAAGGTTTTGCAAGTACCTGTTTAATTCGTAATTAGTAATTTATAATTCGTAATTAAAAAAATCTACCCCATGCTGTTTAACCACCATTGCCATAATGTTGCCAATGTTTTGACTGTCCATTCCGGCGCGAACGCGACGGCGATGGCAGAGGCGGTTAAAAAAGGTCCGAAAGGCATATAGTATCCTTCCGGTTCTTCTTCCGGAACTTCCGGAACTGGTTTGCCTTTTTTCTTTTTCTTTTTATCCTGTTTGCTTACAACATTTGCAGTTGCTGCTTTTTCTTCACTCCCGGGTGATTTTGATTTCTTTAATGTTCCGCCAACTATCATAAATATGCCAACTATTGCCCCCAGGGTAATGGCAAGACCGAAGGATATCATTGCTTTGCCGGGTCCCAGTAACGCGCCTATCGCGGCACCGATAAAGGAATCACCTAATCCCATACTATCTTTGCGAAAGATTAATCTGCCAAATAAGTCTACCCCAATGAAAAATAAAAAACCAATTATCATACCGGGAACTGCTGCCGGCAGAAACGGTATCCCCTGCCATGCTATCGCCTCACCGGTTATATTTTTTGTGGCTAATTCTGTGATTACTCCTGCAGCCATGGCAACCCAGCAAACACCATCGATAACATACGTGGTTTCCCAGTCAATAACAAAGGTCACCAACATCATAGCTGCCCAAACTGAAGTGCCTACTAATAATGTCACCCCGGCAGGATTCCATATTCCTTCGATACTGAATCTGGTACAAGCGGAATGCCAGAAAGATAAAAATAACAGTGCGGTAATTAATTCAACAAAAAAGTAACGCGGTGATATACGAACACCACAATACCTGCATTTTCCGCGAAGAAACAGATAACTGAGCAATGGAAAAAGGTCTGCAAAACCAAGGCGATGATTACATGCCGGACAATGAGATGGCGGATCAGATAGCGATTTATTTATTGGTAATCGATATATACAAACATTTAAAAAACTGCCGATGGATGCACCGAATAAAAACGTGAATACTGCACCTAATATATACTTTACCTGTTCAATTTCTTGCACAATGACACCTTTAAAAAAACAGAACTTTCGCTAAGGTCACTTCGACAGGCTCAGCGACCATTTTAGGATGATTTCCCTTGCAACGCGAATGTCCTGAAAAAGAAAAAGGTGGAATAAAAATATTCCACCCGATAATACTCTATTTAGACAAACCATCAATTAATTTAACCAACGGCATAAACATCGCGACAACAATAAAACCTACAACACCACCAAGGAAGATAATCAACAACGGTTCAATTGCGGATGTTAACGATTCCATAGCCGCTTCAACCTCACTTTCATAGAAGTCCGCGACTTTCTCCAGCATGCTATCCAGGGTACCGGTTTCTTCACCGATGGCAATCATTTGAATAATCATCGGCGGGAACAGCTTAGAACGTTCCAACGGGTCACCTACTCTTTCACCTTCACGTACTGCCGTTCGGGCATCAAGCACCGCCCCGGATATAACCTCGTTATCCAACGCCCCCGCAACCGTTTCCAACGCCTGCAGAATCGGTACACCGGAGGCAAGCAGGGTACCCATGGTACGCGCAAAACGGGCAATAGCAACTTTATGAATTAGTACCCCGAATACCGGTGCTTTTAGCATCATCTTATCCAGAATTCGCTTACCGGTTTTCGTCGCTTTAATTCTGTTTATACCAATAACTAACCCAAAAACAGTACCCACAGTAATACCGATATTCGTTGGATTACTCATAGCGTTACTAATATTCATCAGGAAGAGAGTCGGACCAGGTAATGTCATACCGAAATCTTTAAACAATTCCATAAACTTTGGAACAATAAAGGTTACCAACCCCCATACAATGAGCAACGCCGCGGACATAACAACCGTCGGGTATGTCATAGCAGATTTAAACTTCTGCACTAACTTCATATCTTCTTCAAGGAAAACTGAAAGTCGTTCCATGGTTTCGTCCAATACACCACCAACCTCGCCGGCGCGCACCAGACCGACGAAAAGGTTGTTAAATATATGTGGATATCGCTGCATAGCGCGGGTTAGCGTTTCACCCTGTTCAACCGAATCAGATAACTGACGAATAACGGCTTTTAATGAAGGTGCTGTTGCCTGCTGCTCCAATACTGTAAGGCATCGTACTAATGACACACCGGCGTTAATCATGGTAGCAAATTGTCGGCAAAACATTGTTAAATCCCGTTGTTTTACTTTACCAATGCGTGGTTGTTTTTTACCTTTTTTCGTAACTGCTGCAGTGCCACCCTTTGCCCCCGCGGCACCTTTAGCGCCAGCAGCACCTTTTACAGCACTAATTTGCTGTACCCATAACCCACGTTCACGCAGTTGACGACGCAGAGCTGCATCGTTATCAGCATCTGCTGTGCCTTGCTGTGTTTGTCCTGCCTGGTCACGGGCGACATACGAAAAAGTAGCCATTATCAGCCTCCTTTATTAATAGGCATGTCAGGATATATTTATTCTTCATCAGCTTCGGGAAGTGTTCCATCTGACATCATCATCTTTTTCAACTCTTCAATATTCATAGCTCGATCCATTGCCAATTTGTAAGTTATCTGCCCTGACGCGTATAGGTCGCGCAGGCATTGGTCCATCGTTTTCATGCCAAGGTGAGCGGACGTTTGAATAATCGAGTTAATCTGATGCGCTTTTGCTTCACGAATAAGGTTGCGAATAGCAGGTGAACATATCATGATTTCCTGAGCGCAGGCGCGTCCACCACCTATCTTTGGCAATAACTGCTGGGTTACAACCGCCTGCAGATTATTGGATAACATAACACGAATTTGCGATTGTTGAGCCACAGGAAAAACGTCTACAACACGGTCAACCGTTTGTGACGCTGAGTTTGTGTGAACAGTACCAAATACAAGGTGACCTGTTTCCGCCGCGTGTACTGCCAATTCCATCGTTTCCAGGTCACGCATCTCACCCACCAATAGGATGTCCGGGTCTTCACGGAGAGCGGCGCGTAATGCGTTTTTAAATGCTTTGGTATCAGTACCTACCTCTCGTTGATTAATAACACATGATTTATGATAGTGCATATATTCAATAGGGTCTTCAATAGTAATTATATGTTTTCGCTGATTAAGATTAATATCATTTAACATAGCTGCCAGGGTAGTTGATTTGCCAGAACCTGTAGGACCAGTAACTAATACTAAACCACGATGTTTATGACATAATTCCCGTACTGCCGGTGGTTGATTTAACTGTTCAAGAGTCGGGATTTTAAGTGGAATAGTACGGAAAGCTGCGGCTAAAGCACCGCGTTCGCGGAAATAATTAGCGCGGAAACGTGACGCTTTACCTAATTGATATGAAAAGTCGAGTTCCAACGAATTCTCAAACCGTTGAATCTGCTCATCTGTTAAAATATCATATAACAGACGTTGAGCAATTTGTGCAGTAAACTTGTTATAATTTCCAGGTAACAGGTCGCCATCTGTACGATAAACCGGGGGAATATCTACAGCTATATGTAGGTCTGACCCTTTGCATTCAATAAGCAATTCCAGTAATTCGTCAAGATGCACCTCGGTAAGGTCACGTTCTTCCTCGGAATTAGCTTTTAAAGTCAGTATTCTTCTTTCTGCCGTTGCTTCTGCCATATCTATAGTATCTCCGTTATTTTTCTGTTTAAACTAACAGAACCTGCCCACCAATACCGATTGCGGCATCTTAGGCCGTTAATAACCAAATCCGTATAAAAAAATCAGGATTTTAGGCTAAATTTTTATTATGCTCACTTCGACAGGCTCAGTGACCGTAATTTCTACCGGTCACTGAGCTTGTCGAAGTGACCACGTCTGAAAACTAAAAATTAAAAACTTATCCAATTTATTTGCCTATGAAATTTATATATCAGAACTTTCCTTAAGTTCAATAAAATCGTAATAATTAACTGACAACATTAGTGACTGGAAACTACCCGCAAGACTTCATCAATAGTAGTCATGCCGGATTTTACTTTTTGCAATCCATCTTTAACCAGAGTTGTCATACCATTTGCAATTGCTGCCTGGGTAACTTCTGATAAAGGTGCGCGACGGACAATAAGGTCCTGTAATTCTTCGGTCATTATCAATAATTCATATAAACCGATACGGCCTTTGTATCCGCGGTTGTTACATTTATCACAACCCACCGGTTTAAAGAATGTAGCACTTTCTAATTCATCTTCTTTCAAACCTAATCTAAGTAATGCTTCAAGTGGTGGTTCAATACGTGTTTTGCATTCATTACACAATTTTCTACCTAACCGTTGAGCGATAATACCGATGGTTGATGCCGCGATAAGGAATGGTTCAACACCCATGTCAGACAAACGGGTAATTGTTGCCGGGGCGTTATTTGTGTGCAGGGTTGATAGCACTAAGTGACCAGTGAGTGATGCCTGTACAGCAATTTCCGCGGTTTCAAGGTCTCGGATTTCACCGACCATGATGATGTCCGGGTCCTGACGGAGGAAAGCGCGCATCGCGATTGGGAAGGTAAGACCGGATTTTCTGTTAACCGATACCTGATTAATGCCGGGCAACTGATACTCAACAGGGTCTTCAACAGTAATGATATTCTTTTCAATTGAGTTAATCTGGTTTAAAATTGAATACAGGGTTGTTGTTTTACCAGAACCAGTAGGACCAGTAACCAATAACATACCGTTTGGCTGAACAATTAATTCCTCAAGGTCGGCCATCATACCGGGCATAAAACCTAATTTACCCAAACCGATTAAAACAGAAGACTGGTCCAAAAGTCGCATAACGCATTTTTCACCATTAACCAGAGGCAAGGTATTTACGCGCATGTCGAACTCGCGGCCATCATGCTTAATATGGATACGACCGTCCTGTGGTACACGTCTTTCAGCGATATTCATATCACTCATAATTTTAAGACGCGAAATAAGCGGTGGGTGAACATATTTCTGCAGGGTCATCGCTTCATACAAAACACCGTCAACGCGGTAACGGACACGTACATTTTTGCGGTCAGGTTCAATATGAATGTCGGATGCACCTTGTTTAATAGCCTCACCAAGGACAACGTTTACTAATTTAATTACCGGCGCCTGATCTGCCAGATCCATCCCGCTATCATCAACTCTGGACTGTATTTCTTCATGAGTTGGCTTTCTTATGCCATCCAGCATGCTGTCAAGGTCAGGTATAGAATCCATACTTGGCCCACCGGATGAGGCGGCAGGCGCGGGGGTTGCCGCGGCACCACTATCCGCCACAGGTGTAGCAGCGGCTTCGACACCACCCTTACCACCACGGTGAATGGCGGAGATATCGTCAAGGGTTGCCAGAACAGGGATAATGTCATAACCCGTTACCATTCGCAGGTCATCCAAAGCAAATACGTTAGTAGGGTCATTCATTGCCACCATTAATTTGTTGCCATCACGGCGTAATGGGGCAATATTATATCTGGAAACTAAATTATCAGGAAAACTTTTTGCCACTTGCGGGTCAATAGCAATCTTCGCAGGATCATAAACCTGACAATTTAATTGTCGGGCATATGCACCCAAAACATCACGCTCCTGCACAAACCCAAGGTCAACCAGCAACCGCCCCAACTTTTCAGTTGTAGTCTTTTGCATTGCCAGTGCCTGTTTTAATTGGTCAGGCGTAATTTTATTTTCGTCTAATAATATCTTCCCTATTGGGATTTTCGGACCGCGTTGTGTAACCGTCATCAGTTCCTCTCACGATAAGTTCACTACATGATTATACCATATTTTCATGTTTATCACGATTTACAATTGTGAAACTAACATTTTTATTGTTTTTTCATTTACGAATTTTATCGAGATTATATTCTGAATATATCTGTTTTCAGTTTATTTCAGTTTTTAGTTATCTTAGATAATCCGTCACATGTATTATTCACATGTATATTTTAATGTTTTCTGCAAAAAAAAACAGCCCCCCTGAAAGGGAGGCTGTATTTTTTTTGCAGAACTGATATTGACTACAGAGCGAAGTCCATACCTAAACGAATAACGTTGTAACTTTTGCTACCCAATTTTTCGAGGTTCAGGCCACGTCTTGCGTAAACTAAATTAGCGGTTACGCTGTCGTTAATTTTTTTCTTAACTGAAATAGCGGTACAGGTATCAGCTTTTTCAGTATTAGTTTTTAATGTAGTGGTGTTCCATGTTACATGGTTACCAAGATACATTCGCAGACCGAAGCTATAATCATTTTTCCAGTCATAATTTGCATTGAGTTCCCAACCGGTTGTTACATTTTCCGGATCAAGGAACATTGCGCGGTCAATCCAGTTAGTATCAAAAGCATTAATTGCAGCATAAGGATACAGGGCTGAAAATACCGGGCGGTATGTCTGGGAAAGTTTACCATACTTTGCGGTTACTTTTAATCCATCAACATCTTCAGAAGTTACCAGATCGCCACCGAGTACAAATGCGTATGCACTGCCATCGTCGCCGGCTTTCTTGAACATATTTGCAACATTAAAGAATACATTGCGTCCGCCGAAAGGAATTGTTGCGCTTCCATCTAAGGATATGCCTATTTCTGAACCTAAGCCGGAAATCAATAAACCACCGGTTACGTCAACATTCTTAAGTGCCCAAAGGTCATCATTTTTCCAACTTGAAGCCAGGTATGAGTATGTGTCTTCAACATTGGCAGGATCATAAGTTCTCTGGTTGCTGGCTTTGTCAAGCAAACCGATAGAACCTTCAACTGTGAAATCATTAAATGTTGTATCAGCAGTGATATTTACCTGTGGTGCACGTGCGGTATCAATTAACAGGCCACTGCCTACATTAACTGCTTTACGTCCAAAAGTTGTCTGAACATCTTTGCCGAAAATATTTGATGAATATTCGCCGTACCATTCCCAAACTGAAATCGCATCAGGATTAGTATAAGAGTCAGCACCAGCGTTAGGATAGGTGGTGTTAACTTTATAATAATATGTGTGCGGCAAGTTTGATAATGTTGATGCCGGTGTTGAATAAGGAGTTGCTGTAACTTGCAATGGGCTTATAACGCGCATTGTTACATTAGCGTTAAATTTGTCATTTGCTTTAGCGTCAAACTTAATGTCGCTGGTGTAAACGCCATATCTGGTACCTTTCAATACATCTTTTTCAAGAGTAAGGTCAGAGTTAGGAGCGCCAACTGCATTAAAAATAGCTAAATCGTCGGCGGCAACCTGAGTGTCTTTATTCAATGTCAGACTGGTTCCCTGCAGGCCGTAGCGCATACCACCGGCAATGCTGATAGTTACTGCGGTACCTTTTTTGCCACTTGCGCCTTTCAGCTTATTTACTTCATCTTCTAAAGCGCGAATGTCGCTGCGGATTTTAGAAAGTTCAGGACCGTATTGATTCAATAATTCTTTAACTTTAACTAAAGTTGCTTTTTCATCTTCTGTAACACCAGCAGATTTTGGAGCATTGATTAATTTATTTAAAGCATCAATTGATGTATAGCTGCCTAAGAACTTGCTGGCAGAATCAAGGGTGGCTTTCTGAGCATCGGTTAATGTGCTTACAGTCTGACCCTGAGCATTGACAATTTTGGTTTCGCCTGGTTCGCCTTTTTCGCCGGCTTTACCATCTTTACCATTCAAACCATCTTTACCGTTTGCTCCGTCTTTACCGTTAGTGCCGTTAACGCCATCTTTACCATTGGTTCCATTGGCGCCATTAACGCCATCTTTACCAGGTGCGCCATCTTTACCATTAACGCCATCTTTACCATTGGTACCATTGTTGCCATTTGCTCCATTTGCGCCATCTTTACCATTCTTGCCATCAACACCTTTGTCGCCTTTTAATACGTTGCGTACTTCAGGGTCATTCATGATAGCTTTCTTAATGGCCTCTACATTCTTGCCTTCGTTAATCATGCCTTGAACAACGTCAAGCATTCTGGCAAGTGCCATGGCTACTTCATAGCGGGTCATAGGTCGCTGACCCTCATAAACAGCACCCTTACCGGTGCCTTCTACGATGCCTTTTTCTGCTAACAGATTCACAGCCTGATCGCCCCAGTGATTTGCCGGCACGTCTGTGAATGCTTGTCCTGCCGCATTAGCCGCGAATGACGGAATCGCCAGACTCAGCAGGAGGGAAGCAGTAAGTACTCCAACTAGTTTTCTCATAATATAAAACCTCCAACTTTACTCTATTGCCTATCACTTAAGGTTAATGAAGAAGATTATAGATTTCTTCCTCTGCCCTTTCAGCGACTGAGGCGGTTTTAAAATCGCATTATCTGCGTTTGCGCTATAGTATCACTACTATATTAAAAATGTCAATGAAATATCATCAACAATACATTAAAATGTATAGGTTAATTTTACACCAGCAATAGCTAACAGATTGGTATGTATCTGAGAATTATCAAATAACCCACCTACTGCCGCAACTGATGATAAATCACACCCTGCTATTGGCACACCCCGTGGATAAACTTCTCCACTTATAATCAACTGTAAATTATCGGTCGCATCATATCCTATTTTACCTGAAATACGCTGCGAAAAATGAATTAAATTAGAAAATTCATCACGATATCCATCTACTCGTGCATCGAAAAAATATTTCTCAGAGAACTTCTTCCTCAGACCTATAGATAGCATTTCAACCGTACCGACTTCTATGCCTACGTTTTCCATTTTATATAATCCAGTTAATAAATATGGCTCATAACTATCAATTTTTTTAGATAATTCTGCCGTTAAACCGTAATCAATATAATTAGAAACTCTGGCGTAAGAGTTTGAATCAACCGTATGATTTACTATCACTGCGTTATTAATTCTACGACGGTCAAATTGCAGTTTTAGCCCCAGGTCATTTTTCTCAACAGGCAAAATATCAATTTTAATATTTTGCGCGTTTCCAGGTGATTTATAGGTATTGCTATCTGTTTTACCATGACCATTAATTGTTCTGCTGTCAGCACCAACTGTAATTAACCAGTATTTAACTTCCGCACCATATTTCGTTACACCTATATATCTGCCATCGCTAAACATAAAGTTATAATCAGAGATACCAGTCACATCCACTTTAATACTCTGTGCGATAAAAACAAACAAAATCGTAATTAAAAAATATAATATGCCAGAAGTTTTCAAAATTTCCTGCTTTTAGAGATTAAGAGAGGTGGATATTAAACACCTCTCTCTTCTCTGTTGTCCATCAATATTATAATGTAACCCAACCAGATGAAAGGGATTTAAATCTATTTCTGCAATCTAATTCAAACCACATGTGAGTGAATTGTGGGTATGCACCCTGATCATCGGTAAGTACGCACTGAGATTTTGTTAAGGAAATCTTAGAACAATTGTATATTCTTTCTTTCTTTACAAATGATCGAGTTAATGAATTATAGAAATATATTTTCATTCTTACTTTACCATCTAATGGTGCATAAGATCGTTTAGCATTATCCCAAACTAAAGTTAATTTTGAACCTCTGGTTGTACCTACACCGGTAGACGTTTCACGTGCAATGGTATTGGTCTGTGATGTTGGCATAGTTGTTCTATTACCATACATATTACTGACTCTTACGCTAAATCCACACAGATATATTTTCTTACGGGTGGTAAGTGCGCGTTTCATTTCAGTGATACCACTATCATCAGAAAGTTCAATCTGTGCCGGTGAATCTTCGTTTACACTTTCTGTAAATGTGCCACCACTGTTAGAAACACCCAGAGATATGGTACTGCTTTCACTAACCGGGATAATTAATGGGGTTTCAGTTGTAATATTTGAACCACCTGAATTGGTTGTGCTGGATACAGGTGTTTCTGATACCATATTATCGGCAGTTTTGGTAGCAACTGTATTATCGCCAGTACCTGTTGTTTCAATAGGTACTTCGTCGCTTCTAACCTGAAGAACTACCTTGGAACTTGAATCTGTCGCTACTGCACTATTAACAACTGTTGCAGTGTCAGTACCTGAAGTCTGCATTCCGGAATCAACCGAAACACCTTGTTCGATAGCAGTTGCTACAGTTGTCTTTTCTGCAGGTGTTAATACCACAGGTACACCCGCTGGTGTTTCAACTGCTGCTGCTATTTTATCTACTGCTGCTACTGCTGCAGCCGGTGTTGCAAAAACTGTTGGCGCTACAACTGTGTTTGTCTGAACAACATCTGCCTGTTTAACAGTTACATTTCCTGAGACATCTTTTGGTTTGTCTGTACAGGAACTGATACCGAGCATCAAAAGACCGGATATTGCTATCCCGGTCGTAATACGCCCAATTAAAGTAATTGATTTCATTACTTCCTCCTTTGGAAAATTTACATGATTAACTTTTAGGGATGTGTCTAAAGTTAATATTACTTTTGTAAAAGTTTACAACGTTAAATCTCTTTTCGCAATAGCAAAAAAGCGAATTTTGAAAAAAGATAGAACTTTTTTAAAAAAAAACATTTTTTTATCCCTATTTTATTAGATATTGACCTATTAAAGCAGGATTTAAACATTTTTGTGTTACTTTAAGTTAATTTTTAAAGTTTTACTTTTCGCACTTGTATTTTACCATATTTTTTACAATAATACTAATTTCATTTATATATAAAATGATAAAAACAAAAAAGTTTAGTAAAAAAATCAAAATACAAAGAAAATACAAATATGAGATATGAAAAAATCAACTCATTTTACAAATGAACAGAAGGGTATTGGTTTTAATATGCCGATAGTTACAAAATCTGTATCTAAACAGGCTTTTGTAAAACCAAAATATTTCTATTTTTTCTGTACGGAATGCCGTCCCCGGCATTCCTAAAATAGAGAGTTTCTTTCTCAAAGAGGAATGCCGAGGACGGCATTCCGTACAATTCAGGTAGGTTTTGCAATTGCCTCTAAAGATTATTACTTTAGATTAAGCTTTTATAATAATCACTTCGAAAGGTTAAATTACCACGTCTGAAAGCTAAAAATCGAACTAACTATTTACTCAATTTAAAAAATCTGGTATTTTGCGTTAGGTACAGAGATTACCAATTACACAATAAATAAATAGACTTTTCTGCAAATAAATATGGTGTAGATTATGAGGCTATTTTTTCATCAATCAAAGCGTTTATTTTATACTTTATATGAATTGATAAACGTATAATGAACTACGCTGAATGGTGGAAAAAGAGTCCAAAAGGTACTTGTAGTTATTTACGGATAAGTCTAATAAGGTAAGTATATGATTTTAACAGCTTTACAAGCAGCAATAATGGGATTTGTGCAGGGGTTAACCGAGTTCCTGCCGGTGTCATCCTCGGCACATCTGGTATTTGCCAGTCATTTTTTAAAATTGCATCTGATGGAAAGTGATACCGTTTCTTTTGATGTGTTATTACACCTTGGCACATTATTGGCAGTATTTATTTTTTTTCGTAATGATATAAAAATGCTGATAACCGGTGGAATTAAATTAATTTTATCTCCGCGAAATGCCTGGAAAAACAATTCATTTTCACGCCTTTTCGCAATTTTGATTATAGGCACCATACCTGCCGGTGTTTTGGGAATTTTATTTAAAGATTTCTTCAGTTCAGTATTTCAAAATGTTCCTTTAACCGCCGCACTACTACTAATCACCGCTGCGATGCTTTTCTGGATATCATCACGACCTACCAGCGAGAAAAAGATTGAGAATATAAGCGTTAAAGATGCGGTTTTAGTTGGGTTATTTCAGGCTTTTGCCATTCTCCCTGGTGTGTCTCGCAGTGGAAGCACCATAACCGGCAGTTTGTTATGTGGTATGGACAGAGAAACCGCGCCACGTTTTTCTTTTTTGCTATCAATACCGGTGATTTTAGGTGGTGGATTAGTTGACCTGAAAAAACTGATGTCACAGGGGACAGATTTGCCGACTATTTCCCTGATTGCAGGTTTTCTGACTGCTGCCATAAGTGGTTATATCGCTATTGTATTATTAATGGATATCGTAAAACGGGGTAAATTGCATTATTTCGGAATATACTGCATCGTTATATCTTTATCAATGATTATATATTGGAAAACGATGGTGCCACAATTAAGTAACCCATCATTATCAGCTTTTTCAATAGAAGATAATTCGACATCAGTATATAACGAATCCACAGGAGAATTGACTGCCGTCAACCTGGGTGGCATTGTGGAATTTAAGTTTTCTGCAAAGTCCGGCACCTTGCCGGTGGTCGCCGCAGAGATAATAATACCAACCGGAATTGTGGGTAAAAATAAAAATCGTATACATTATGACAAAATAGGTTGTATTCCGGCAGGAACTGCCACCTTTGTCAGCGAACAGTATAGAGTAGTTCCACTGGAAACGACTAATTTAGCTGATGACGGTGAAACGAGAGAAATTACCATAATCCTGCGTAATTCACTTGGGATTGAACAGGAAACACGCGTGCTGATGCGGGTAGTTAAAAAGAACCGCATTGCGCAAATATGGGGAAGCGGAAAGGTTAACCGGCAATAATGCCGGACCGTGTGCACCGCCGGCCCATTTATAAATGGACGACAGTTACAGTAATTATCGACAATCAGGTAACCCGTCAGGGGGTGGGGTAAGCGCATAGTCTGAAAACAGCATAATGCGTGTTAACCTCGCCACCTTTATGTCATCAGTCAAATGATGACTCACAGGTGGTTTTATGTTATTTTTAGCGCATTTGCTAAACCGGCCAGTACGTGATGTCAATGGCATTACTATGGGTTGGGTAGAAGATATGGTGCTTGCCACTATCGACCTGTTTCCACGTGTCGATGCGCTTGTTCTCGCCCGTCGCGGACGCGGTGCCGTTGTCATTCAATGGGACCAGATAAACTCCATCACTTCAGAAGAATTAACCCTCAAAAACAGCCGAAAAGAAACCACTACAGAAGCTATTTCAGAAACAATGACCCTGTTAAAACGTGATATTCTGGATAAGCAAATTGTGGATACCAACGGCAGAAGAATTGTGCGGATAAATGACCTGCAATTTGTAAATTATGGTGATGATTTGCGTCTAATTGGTGCCGATATCAGCGCTATAGGAATTCTGCGGCGAATGAATCTGGAAATCCCGGCACGATTTATAGCAAAATTAACCGGTCAGCAATTAACTGAAAAAATAATTCCCTGGAACTATGTTGAAAATCTGGAGACTGACTGGTCTACAGTAAAATTAAATGTTTCTTCCCGCGGTTTACGCGACTTGCCGGCACCGGAGATAGCAGACCTATTGGAAGAACTTGCCCCGGCGGATCGCAGTGAGATATTAGCGCGCATCGATAATGAAACTCTTGCTGATACCCTACCCTACCTGGAAGACGAAATGCAGGCGGAACTGTTGGAAGCCATTGATGACGAACGCGCTTCTGACATTTTAGAGATAATGCCACCGGACGAAGCAGCAGACGCATTGGGTGAAATGGATGAAGACAGAGCAGAAAGACTGTTGAACCTGATGGAAGAGGACGAAGCAGAAGATGTCCGCGAACTAATGCAGTATGAATATGACACCGCCGGTGGTCGTATGACAACTGAATACGTCGCGGTAACTGCCAACCTTACAGTCAGCGAAGCTATTGAAGAGTTAAGGAAACAATCACCAGATGCGGAAACCGTCTATTACACCTATGTAATAGACGCCGTGGGAAAATTGGAAGGCGTTTTATCACTGCGTGAATTAATTACATCACCGGATACCAATATGGTTATCGATATGATTAATACATCAGTCTTAAAAGTTAATGTTAACGACGACCAGGAAGAATGCGCCAGGATACTTAATAATTACCACCTGTTGGCAATACCTGTTGTTGATGACAACGACATTCTGCGCGGAATTGTAACGGTTGACGACGTACTTGATGTAATGCATGAAGAATCTCAGGAAGATATAAGCCGGGTAAGTGGTACCAGTGATGAAGGTGATATTGATAATTCCGGTTGGCATCGCGCTTACCATCGTATGCCGTGGGTATTGGGTGTTGGCATAGTTGGCATATTCACATCTATTATGCAATATTACAATTTCAGCACTGCTATACCGTTAATATCGTTATTGCCATTAATTCTGCTTCTTGGTGTTCAGTTAGGCGGACAGGCCGCCGCGGCAGTACAAATGGGAATTAACGCGGAAGAATCAACCGGGGATATTCTGTTGATGTTATTACAACGACAATGGCCTTTGGGTGCGGCGTTATCATTATTAACCGGTGTGTTGGGCGGAATTTTTGCCTTATTCTTCGGCGGCAGCGCATCGCCATTTGCGGTATTCATCATTATCTGGATGGTACTTACTTTACAGGTGGTTGTGGGTGGTTTATTGCCATTGTTAATGCAAAAATTAAAATTAGATCCAACCCTGGTAAGCCGTCCCGCCCTGGCAGCTTTTTCATTAATTACCGCGGTACCATTACTAATGCGGGCGTTGTAAACAGCCACATATGGTCACTTCGCCAGATTCAGTGACCATGTTTGCTGAGAATGGCGTAGCGACCTTTTTATGATATTTCCCTTTACAGTTAACGTTACTTTTTAGATATGTTTACTATCATCTTCATCTTTAACAGCATACCCATCTTCCTGTCGTTTATGGTTAACTTCATTTTTCTTAACATATGCCTGGTAAAGATCGTCTGCTGTCATACCCAGTGTTTGCGCCATTGAAATAAGAAAATGAAATAAATCAATAACTTCCACACGGCAATTCTGTTCATCAAATTTCTGGTATTTCGCCCACCATTTCCAGGGAACACTATCCGTCAACTCCGCTATCTCCTGATTCATGGCGCGGCAATAATTTAATACCCATTTAACCCGTTCTTCCTCGGTCATATCATTGGTATCAACACCTATCCTCTGATTAAGCTTCTGTTGCATTTCAAATAATTCATTCAATTTATCAGACATATTTTCACCTCAATTATTATGATTTAATTTTATCAAATTTAGGTAGGTAAGTGGAAAGAATAAATTATGAAAAATCAAATATCAACTAAAATTTCAGATTTTTTATATATCAGAAATTTCGCTTAAGGTCACTTCGACAGGCTCAGTGACCGGTCGCTGAGCCTGTCGAAGCGACCATTCTAAAGCAAAGTTCTCTTTTAAAGCGAAAGTCCTGATATTATTATAGATTGACACTGTATCACGCATTCCTCATAATAGATTCAATCAATATATGGATAAAAAGTGCAATTATGACAAAACCTAACATTATTTTTATTTTTTCTGACCAGCAAAGACCGGACACCATGGGGTGTTACGGACAAAAATTGCCAGTTACCCCACGGCTAGACGCCTTGGCGGCAGATGGGGTGCGGTTTGACCATGCCATAACCTGCCAACCCGTTTGCGGTCCGGCACGGGCAGCACTGCAAACCGGCAAATGGGCCACACAAACAGGATGTTTCATTAATGGTATCTCATTAGGTACCGATGAAAAAACTATGGCACATTACATGTCGGATGCCGGATATGAAGTAGGGTATGTCGGAAAATGGCATCTTGCGTCTGATAAAAAAGAGCAAAAATACGAAACAAAGGCTATACCACCACAATTCCGTGGTGGATATAACGATTTCTGGATTGCATCAGATGTGCTGGAGTTCACTTCGCACAGTTACGACGGCCATATGTTTGATGGCGATGGCAATAAACGGATATTCCCGGAAGGACGCTACCGCGTGGATGCCCATACTGATTTTGTGTTGGAATATCTGCAAAATCGCAAAACTGATAATCCATTTTTCTTATTTATATCATATATCGAACCACACCACCAAAATGACCATAACTGTTATGAAGGTCCACATGGGTCAAAAGAAAAGTATAAAGATTATGAAGTGCCGGGGGATTTGATAGGTACTGAAGGTGACTGGCGCGAAAATATGCCGGATTATCTGGGATGCTGCAATAGCCTGGATACCAATGTCGGCAGAATTATTGACGAAATTACCCGGCATGGAATTATTGACAACACCATCATTATATATACCAGCGACCACGGCAGTCATTTCTGTACCAGAAATGCGGAATATAAACGGTCATGCCATGAATCCAGCATTCACATTCCACTGATAATCCATGGACCGGGTTTCACCGGTGGCGCGGTGAATGACAAATTAATAAGCCTGTTGGATTTAACCCCGACAGTGTTACAGGCAGGGGGAGTAGAACCACCACCACAAATGGTGGGGAAACCGTTGCAGATATTGATGGAGAATCCTGACGCAGAATGGCGTGACGCGGTTTTTATTCAAATCAGCGAAGACCATATCGGTCGTTCTATTCGAACAAAAAAATGGAAATATTCAGTCTGGGTACCATCCGACACTAATTGGAGCGGTTGCCAGCAACCCGGAAGCAATATCTACACCGAACGATATTTATATGATCTGGAAAATGATCCTTTTGAACGGAATAACCTAATAACTGACCCGCAATATACAGAAGTTCGCCAACAATTAGCAACCGCACTGGTAAATATGATGGTTGACGCGGGTGAAGAGAAAGCTAAGATATTACCGGTAGTATTTTAATCTGACATCTAAGTCGGAGCAGACGAATCAGACTGATTTTTAATCAGGACTTTCGCTTAAGGTCACTTCGACAAGCTCAGTGACCGGTCGCTGAGCTTGTCGAAGCGACCATTTATAGGAATTTTTCATACAAAAGCGAAAGTCATGTTAATATTTTTTTTGGAGATTTTAAGTATGAAACCGAATATTGTTTATATTCTTACCGATGATATGGGGTATGGTGATGTATCCTGCCTGAATGAAAATTCAAAAATAAATACCGCTAATATTGACCGTTTGGCGGGTGATGGTATGATATTTACTGATGCGCATTCATCATCTGCCGTCTGCACACCATCACGATACAGCATTCTAACCGGACGTTACAACTGGCGTTCGGAGTTAAAAGAAGGAGTCACATGGGGAGATAGCCCACATTTAATTGAAGATGACCGCATCACTGTTGCATCTTTTCTAAAGAAACATGGTTACAACACCGCCTGTGTCGGCAAATGGCATCTGGGAATGGATTGGGCAATTAATAATGAAGAAATTGATTTTACACAACCGATTGCAAATGGTCCCTGCACATTTGGTTTTGATGAATTTTTCGGTATCAGTGCGTCACTGGATATGCCACCTTATGTTTATATAGAAAATGACCACGTCACCGCTATACCTGACCGAATTATTCCGGAAAGTACCGGGAAAGCATTTTATCGTGAAGGCCTGATAGCACCTGATTTTTGCCATGATGAAGTTTTACCAACGTTAACGAATAAAGCTACAGAGTTTATTACCAGTCAGGCGCAAAAAGAATCACCTTTTTTTCTATATTTTCCGCTGCCGGCACCCCATACCCCCATTCTGCCATCTGCTGAATTCCGTGGTAAATCAGCAACTAACGAATACGGTGACTTTTGTCTGATGGTTGATGATGTGGTAGGACAAATAATGTCCGCGCTGGAAAATGCCGGCATTGCGGAAAACAGCATATTAATATTCACCAGCGATAATGGTTGTTCCCCCATGGCAGATTTTGCTGAACTAAAATCAGTCGGACATACCCCAAGTTGCCATTTTCGCGGACATAAAGCCGACATATACGACGGTGGCCACCGCATACCATTACTGGTGAAATGGCCGGCGCAGATTAAACCCGATATGATTTGCAATGATATTGTTTGCCTGGTTGACCTATTAGCAACCTGTGCTGACATTCTTAATGCCGAAATACCGGATTACGCCGGGGAAGACAGTGTCAGTAATCTGCCATTATGGCATGGCAACTTTGACGCTATACCTATCAGAGAAGCGACAATACACCATTCGATTGATGGGTCATTTTCTATCCGTCAGGGCAAGTGGAAGCTGGAATTATGCCCGGGGTCAGGTGGGTGGAGTTGGCCACACCCGGGTGAGGAATGCGATGGATTGCCACCTATACAACTTTATGACATGACAACAGATGTCGGAGAAAAGCAAAACGTTTTCGATAAACACCCGGATGTGGTGCAGCATTTAACCACTTTGCTGGCATCATATGTCCGTAATGGCAGAAGCACCCCGGGAACACCACAACAAAATACCGGACCGGCAAATTGGCCACAACTGCATTGGTTAACTGAATTATAAAATATAATAGGACTTTCACTTCAGGTGTTATTTTATTCAATAATCTGACCGATCAGACTGATCAGACGGATAAACAAGCGAAAGTCCTATATAAATAAATTTCCAGCATGTGTGTAGCAAAATAGCTATATACCAAACACTGTTATTTAGTCTAAAATGAATGTATATTACATACGTTTTGTAATAAAAGGAAAAACCAATGAAAAACCTGCACTGGCCACTGATAAATAAATTTTTATTCATGATTTCAGTATTTCTATTAACCATCACCGTGGCGTTATCCGTTGATGAAATGGGTGCGACTATGACTGCTGTCCCGGTGCCTAAAGGGGTAACAGTTAAGATAGATGGGGATTTGGCTGACTGGGATTTATCGGCGCAGGAATGGGTCGCTGTATCGCCGGAAATTGCTGACCGTTTCAGTGGTAACATTGCCGTAATGTATGATGATAATGCCGTATACCTGGCAGTAGATTCTACTACTGGTGGCGGTCCAATGATTAACTTCAACAAACCGAATGAACGACCATGGCAGGGACATTCTATTGAAATCCGTTTTATTGCCAGTCCGGATGCACCATATCCATTTTCCGCCAAAGAACCGGTTACCGAAGCGCACCCGAACCAGAAATATTATCCGTTTTGCAAAACATTGCGAATTTACAAAGAAACGGTATCGCAAACACCATATTTCGTCATTCAGCATGGACCGCCATATAACGGCATGCGTGACGATGTGAATCCTGCTGATGTGACATTATCATTCAAAGAAAACCGCGCTAATGACCGTTATGTTATGGAAGCGCGAGTACCCTGGTCACGTTTGGGGGTGACATCAGGTAAAAATCCATTCAAACCCGGCGATAAAATGACATCATTCTGGACAATTTTATGGCCACAAATGCGCGCGGAGTTCCTGTGCAGTTCACCGATGGGTGGTTTTGGCTGGGCATGGCATCGCATGAATGGTTGGGGTCAAATTAAATTTTCCGGTGAAAATAATATAACAAAACGCCATGGCAACATGCAGGAATATCTTATTAAACAGGATGCAGGCAAAGATAAAGGCACACCATTTGAAATTAATTTGCCCACTGCTATGAAAACAAGCGTAAGTATTGTGGATAAAGATGGTAATATGGTACGCGAATTAATTGGTGGCGAACCACGAACAGCAGGAAAAAATACCGTTTACTGGGACGGCTATGATTGGCTGGGTAACCCGATGCCAACAGGCGATTACAAATGGAAAGCATATGCCTCGCCGGGTTTAAAACCGGTATTTATGGGTGCCGCCGGCACCAGTGGCACCCCCGCATGGAATACCGCGGATGGCAAAGGCGGTTGGGGTGGCGACCATGGTCAGCCAATTGATGTGGCGTCAGATGAAACCGGCACATATTTCCTATGGGATAATAATGAAGCAGCCAAGGCATTTGTCAAAGTCGGTTATGATGACAAAAACTCATGGCGGAATAACGCGTTTATCGAAGGCGGATTTGGTCCATATTCAGCATGCGCGACCAATGGAAAATATTTTTACGTTATTTGGGGTGGCACAAAAAAAACTTATATGTCGCGGTTTAACTGTGCCAATGGTTTGGCCGAACCGTTTAGCGCGGATAACCCATACATCCTTGTTAACAATTGCGAACTTGATAAAAATCCGGTGTCCGGCAATTACAGTTTTGATACAGAAACTTATCCGCGTCCGGAGACTATCGGACTTGCTGCCACCGCAACAGAAGTTTATGCAACCGCATTCTCGAAACACAAAATTTACGTTTATGATGCCATCACCGGCGAAAAATTGCGCGAACTTGATTGTGCCTGGCCACGCGGAATATGCGCGGATAAAAATGGCGATATCTATGCCATTTCATCTAATCCGGGTAGTTATGGCAATTGTATAAAGCGATTCACACATGGAAAAGGAACCGCGACAAACGCTATATTATTAGTGGGACCAACTGCCCCATGGGATATTGCAATGGATAAAACCGGCCATATCTTTGTCACTGACTCCGGATTGGGCAACCAGATATGGGTATACGAAAAATGCCCGCAATATTCTGTGCCATGGGCAGGTAACTTTACAGTAAGGCATATTGGCTGGATTGGCAAACCCGGTGGACGCGCGAGTTATGGTACATATGATAAAAACGCGATGTTGCACCCTACCGGAATCACCGTAGATGCAAAAGATCGGGTAATCGTGGCGCAAAACTCAATCCCGGCGGTATTTCAGCGATTTGAAGCAAAAACATATGCTGTAGAAAAAGAATGGTTTGGCGAGATTTCTTACGGCCCACCAAGTTGGCCTTCCGCTAAAGACCCACTGTCAGTCTATGCATTATATAAAGAAGGCAAAATCATCCGCGCAACCCTTAAAGGTGACGGGTCAAATGGACCTATAACCGCATATTGGGATTTAACCAAAATGGGTCTCCCGGCACCATTTAACAATGTTGGCGGTGGTTACACCGGTATGGCCAATGTTATCGTACCGCATGGTTTTGAATATATGTTCCACACCAGCAGCAACAGTACCGGCACCTTCCCCATTTTCCGGGTGGATGGTGACACACTTACCCCGGCAGCATATGTGCGTGCCACCGGTTATTACCCTGGATTCTTAAATGAGCAATTCGGACTTGAATTATGGTCAGATAAAAACCATAATGGCAAAATTGATGAAACAGAAATAATACGCACCACCGAACTTGCCGGACAAAAACTGACAGATGGTTTTATCGCGATGGCATCTTTCTGGATGAATGCCAAATGTGATATTTTTATTGCCCATACCAGCAACCGTATCTTCCGCATCCCGGCAAAGTCAGTTGACCGCAAAGGTGCCATTACATGGGATTTGTCAAAAGCTAATATCATCGCAGACGGTGTTCTGCCACGAACAAACCGGGCAAATACTTCCCCCCGCGGAGGGATTCTTGGATTTGCAGATGACCGGTATGGCAATCTATTTACCTGTTTCAATATTGGTCGTTATTCCGATTTTAAATATGCCAGTAAAGAATGGAGTGATGCAATGACACCGGGACAGGGACACACCGGTAATATCTTTGTTATTAAAATTGAGAAATTTACCGCGAATGGTAAGTTACAATGGATGGCAGGTCGTAAAGCAACAGGTACAGCAAAACCGGGTGAAATGTACCACACGTGGATATTTGCGGGCATTGCCGGTAATGGTTACCCGGCAGTCGCATCCGAATGGACACCGGTATCTTTCTACACCCCCGACGGATTTTTTGTTGACACACTACTTGGCGACCCTAACCGCGGTGGAGAACCCGATGAATATAATATAGGCGGTGGAGAAAACTTCACTGGACGTGTTACATGGTTTGCTGACCGCGGAGAATGCTACCTGTATTCCGGCAATTGCCACCCAAATGTGTACCGGATTGATGGTTTCGACAAAAACGGTAACATAAAAGGCGAGACAAGGTTTGAAGGAACAATGAAACTTACCCGATACGCAAACCCATTCCCACAGGTAGCGGATGTGGTAAAACCACCAGTTAATATTATCCGCCTGAATAATCCCATCTTATCCAAAAAATGGGGAGATAAATCAGTTATTATGACAGGAAATAATGGTGAGGAACTGGCGAAGATTTATGTCGGTTACGATAACCTTAATTTATATGCACGATTTGAAGTTAATGATAATACACCGATGGATAACAAAGCGGATGATGTGAAACTCGCCTTTAAATGGGGCGATGCCGTCGGTATATCATTGGGTAAAACCGGTAAAAACGAGAAACCGCAAATAGGCAACATACGATTATTGGCAACAGAATTTAAGGGGAAACCGGTTGTCATCGCCATGATACCGGAAAGCACAACCATGAAACTGCCAACACCATATTTCACCCCTGCCGGTGGCACCTGGAATTTCGCTTATGTCGGCATTCTTGATGCTGCCAGTGTCCGTTTTACAAAACAACCCAATAACAGTTACATTGCAGAAATGCAGGTACCGTTGTCAGTATTGGAAGGATTATCCTTTAAATCCGGCGATAAATTATCATTCGAAGCGGAAGTGCTACTTTCCGGTTACGGACTGCGCGGTTTCCAGACAATGTCGCGCAACCATTTATTCACCCCACGTTCATTTGTACCGGCTAAAATGGTAGATGATGTACCAACCGAAGCACGCCTGTATCCGGCACAATGGGGTGAAGCGATAATAGAGTAAATTTTGATATATCAGGACTTTCGCTTAAGGTCACTTCGACAAGCTCAGAGACCGGTCGCTGAGCCTGTCGAAGCGACCTTTTTAAACACGAAAACCTGTATTTATTAACATGGGTGGACATGATGAGTTTTATTCTGTCCATCATATTAAATTTTCTTTTTTAATATCAGGAAATATTGATTATGAAACAGACAAGAAAAATAGTCATCATCATGACCGACACTCAACGTGCCGATATGTTAGGGTGTTATGGTAACAAAGATATGCACACCCCGCACCTTGACCAATTGGCTGAGCAAGGTATCCGGTTCGACCGTGCTTATACCTGCCAACCGGTTTGCGGACCGGCAAGGTCGGCACTGTTTACTGGTTTGTATCCACACAGCAATGGCAGTTGGAGCAACTGTATGCCCATTGGCGACAATGTGAAAACCATTGGCCAACGTATGCATGACAACGGTTTCAGCACCGCGTATATTGGCAAATGGCATCTGGACGGTGGTGATTATTTTGGCAATGGCAAATGCCCGGATGGTTGGGATGCTGATTATTGGTACGACATGCGTAATTATCTGGAAGAACTGACACCGGAAGAACGACTTCTGTCCCGCCACCATTCAGCGAATCACAACCCAGGCATAACCGCTGAATTCACCTTTGGACACCGGGTTTCAAGTAAAGCAATTGATTTTCTGAAAAATAAAAATCAGGATGACTTTCTGCTGGTAGTATCATACGACGAACCCCACGACCCGCACCTGTGCCCACCACCTTATTGTGATATGTATAATAATTACCAGTGGCCGAAAAACCGCAATGTGTGGGACACCCTGGAGAATAAACCGGAACACCAGCAGGTATGGGCAGGTAGCAGCCTGCAACAGGATAAGGATGCCATGACCATTCGCGCAGACGATTTCCTTGGATGCAATTCATTTGTAGATAGCGAAATTGGTCGCGTGCTTGCTGCAATTGATGAATACGCGCCGGATACCCTTGTTATATACACATCAGACCATGGCGATTTTCTTTCCTCACACAGTTTGTCGGGGAAAGGCGCGGCCATGTATGATGAAATAACCCGTGTACCACTGTTAATCCGTTGGCCCGGGGTGGCAAAAGCAAAATCGGTTTGCCCCCACCCGGTATCACATATAGATATCATCCCCACCGTCATGGCAGTTGCAGGTTTGCCGATACCACAATTATTGGAAGGTCAAAATATCACCACCACCCTGACCGACCCAACAATAAAAGAAAATGATGCCATTTTTATTGAATTTGGCAGATATGAAATTGACCACGATGTCCAGGGAGGTTTCCAACCAATTCGTTGCGCTTTTGATGGCAGATACAAATTAACCATCAACCTGCTGACATCAGACGAATTATATGACCTTAATACCGATCCAGACGAAATTGAAAACCTGATAGAAACCCCGGACCACACAGAAATACGCAATGCCTTACACGACCAATTGCTGCAGTGGATGAACAACACCCGCGACCCATTCCGCGGCTATTACTGGGAACGCCGACCCTGGCGCACCGATGCCCGTGACGCCACCTGGAAATATACCAGCATGACCCGGCAACGGATACACGACGAATACGAACCCCGACAACTTGATTACCACACCGGGTTAGAGATAACCGAGGCGGTGAGAAAGAAGTAGGTTTTTTAAATTGCAAATTGCAAATTGCAAATTGATGAAAATGTAAAATTATTTCGGAGACTAATAATAGAAATTAAACGATTTCTGCCGAATTCTACCGAGTTCAAACGATTTCTACCGAGTATTAAATGTGAAAATCAGAAGTTATCAGTGAGATTAAATAAATAATGATGACTAAAAAATTAACACGCCATGGCAATAGTCGGGCATTGGTTATTGAAAAACCGATTCTCGATTTGTTGGGTATTGATGATAATACTACTCTGCAGGTATATACTGATGGTGAAAGTCTGATTATTACTCCGGAAAACGATAACAACAGAACTGCAAAAATTCAGAATATTGGAAGCAAATATGCAAATAAATTTCCGCGCGCAATGCAGGTACTGGGTGGTAAGGAATAGTTATGACAAAATTTATTAGAAAATTTGATCAGAAACTTGATTCTGGACTTAATTCTCCTTTATTTGATTTGATTTTATATGATATACAGTTTTCAGGTGATGTTTTTCCTGCTATTCGAAATAATCAACTTGATTTTTATCATTGTGGTAAGTTATTTAGTTTTGAATCAAGTAAGTTTATTACGCATTATAAGTATATTCCTGGCATAAATGATAGTCGCGGTATAGATTACCTACATGAAAATAAATTAGCTGGTTATTTACGTTCTGTAACATTTAAAGACGGTTATTGTAGAATAAAAGAACTATGTAAGTTATATGCTGGTGAAGAAGCTACTCAAGTCAGTAAATTATACAAGCATTTTAGAGAGTTATTTAAGTCTTCATCATTACCAGATATTATACCACTTGATATTGAAATCTGTTTTCATGCTAATGAAGTTGCAGGGAAACAGAAATATGATAGGATTGATATGCTTTTTTATAATACTAAGTTACAAACACTTCGTTTTTGTGAAGTAAAATGTTTTTCTGACAGTAGACTTTATGCAAATACACCTAATATACCAGAGATAGTTGGTCAAATGAAACGCTATGAAACGCAAATTAATAATCGATCTAATGAAATTATCCAGGCATATCAACGAAATGTAGATGATTTAAATAGAATCTTTAATCTTAAAATTCCACATCCAGTAAGAATTGATGATAAACCCATATTCCTTCTAATTACTGATTTTGATAACCCGCAGAAAAAAGCAGTTGTTACTCCTATGAAATATGATTTAACTGGACATGGTATTGATTGTTATGCCATTGGAAATATTTCTGAAATTAATCTATGTAATATGTGGAATAGAATATAATTTCACGCACCAATCAAGAGATTGGCGTTCCCGGGTTGATATATTTAATTTCTACTTCCCGCAAATATTTGTTTGCGTTTTTTACAAAAATATCGCTATTTCTTGTGCCAATATGCTATAATTACCGCGCACGGTGAATAAAAATATGTCTAACAGCTTTCT